>PKQY01000014.1 GCA_017577895.1 Bacillota bacterium | reverse complement strand
GGGTCGTGCCTTTCACTTCTTTAGCCACATGGGCAATCAGCGATTCGGTCAAATCCATCATGTCATGGTAGTCAGTATAAGCCGCATACAGTTCCAACATGGTGAATTCCGGGTTGTGGCGGGTGGAGATGCCTTCATTCCGATAGACCCGGCCCAGCTCGTACACTTTCTCCAACCCGCCCACAATGAGCCGCTTCAGATGCAATTCGATGGCGATGCGCATGTACAACGTCATGTCCAACGCATTGTGGTGGGTCACAAAAGGTCGTGCCGCCGCCCCGCCGGCAATGGCGTGCATCGTGGGCGTCTCCACTTCCAAATAGCCTTGATCATCCAAATATTGGCGAATCGTACGGATGATTTTGCTCCGGAGGAGAAACGTCTCTTTCACCTCCGGATTGACGATCAAGTCCACGTACCGTTCCCGATACCGCTGCTCCACATCTTTCAAACCGTGGTACTTGTCGGGCAGGGGCAACAACGATTTGGTCAAGAAAACGAGGCGGCGGACCCACACCGTCGTCTCGCCGCGGTTCGTTTTGAACAAATGCCCTTCCACTCCGATGAGATCGCCGATATCCAACATTTGGAACACGCGAAATTCTTTCTCGGAGACATCATCGGCACGGACATAAATTTGCATCCTGCCACTTAAATCTTGAATGTGGGCAAAACCGGCTTTACCGTGCAAACGCTTGGTCATCAGCCGACCCGCCATCCGGACCTGGACGTCCTTTTGGGCCAGTTCTTCTTTTGTCAATCCGTCGTACGCATCCAACAGTTCCTGGGCATGATGGGTCGGCTGAAACCGCGTGCCGAACGGATCAATCCCCATCTCCCGATATTGTTCTAATTTTTGGTAACGCGCTTGGATGACTTCGTTTTGTTCTTGTTCGACGACTTTTTGTGACATCAAAAATACAGCCCCTTCTTTCGCTTTCAATCGTGGCAACTTCCCAAAAACCGGATGCCGTCGTCAGCGTTTGATGGCCAAAATTTTGTATTGAATCGTGCCGGCCGGCACTTGCACTTCAATGGTATCGCCGATTTTTTTGCCAAGCAAGGCCTGACCGACCGGCGACTCGTAAGAAATGCGATTTTGATCCGGATCGGACCCGTGGGATCCGACGATGGTATATTCCACTTCCTCGTCAAATTCCAAGTCGAGCAGCCGCACTGTCGCCCCGATGCTGACGACATCGGTGCTCACGTCGTCCATCTGGATGACACGGGCGTTGCGCAAAATGTTTTCCAACGTGTTGATGCGGCCTTCAATGAATCCTTGTTCATTTTTGGCATCTTCGTACTCGGAGTTTTCGCTCAAGTCTCCGTACCCGATGGCCACTTTGATCCGTTCCGCCACTTCGGCCCGTTTGACCGATTTCAAGTGTTCCAGCTCTTCTTCGAGTTTTTTGATCTCATCGGGTGTCAACAAAATTTCTTTGTCAGCCACCAGTCATTTCCCCTTTTCTGTATAAATTACAAGCGATTTATCGATATGCATATGTCGAAAAAGCCCACGTGAGCACTTTTGGTTGAAAGAATACACCGAATCTTTCGTCTCATCATCAACAGTTGTTTGGATATTATAGTGACGGAAACAAAAAGTGTCAATCAACCGATATTCGCCCAACCGGCGCCCTTCCTCATCGCCACGCCGTCGGTCCCCGTGGCCGCCAAAGCCCGGCGGACCGACGGCAGCACCGAGGCCGGAAGCCAGGTTTGGAGTTCCATGAGCGGCACGAGGACAAAGGCCCTTTCAAACAGCCGCGGATGGGGGACGGTCAGGCGTTCGGATTGGACCCGCCTTTCGCCGTACAACAACAAATCCAAATCCAACGTCCGCGGCCCCCAACGGACGATCCGTTGCCGCCCGAAGGCGCGCTCAATGGCCAACAGCACATCCAACAGCGGCTCCGGCTCCAGCGTCGTTTCCACACACGCCACCGCATTGAGAAAACGGGGCTGCTCGCGGTAGCCCACCGGTTCGGTTTCATACAGTCCGGAATAGGCCACCATACGCACGTCCGGCCTTTTGGCCAACATCGACAAGGCACCGCGCAAAGCCGCTTCCCGCTCGCCGAGATTGGCCCCTAAGCCAATGAACGCTCGGATCCCGCTCACGGAAGGGAACGGTTTCACCTGGGTGCCTCCCTCGTAATTTCGACACCGACGTGGCGCAAAAAACCGGCGATGGGCGGTGACGGCTTCACCACCCGGACGTGGACTTTCTCGACCGGAAACCGCTCCAGGATCCGGGCCGCCGTCTCTTCCGCCAACGCCTCCAACAAATTCCGCGGCGGCCCGGCAAAGACGGCCGCCACCGTCTCGTACACGTCCGCGTAATTGACCGTCTCTTCCAGACAGTCGCTTTCGCCGGCTGGCCGCAGATCCAAATACAGAGACACGTCCACGACGAACGGTTGACCTAACCGTCGCTCTTCTTCATACACACCATGATGACCGTAAAAATGCATGCCGCAAATTTCAATTTTGTCCATCCGCCATCCACCACGACTTCAACATGGCGTCCATCATCCGCGTCACCCGGACCATTTCTTTCACGTCGTGCACGCGGACGATGTGACACCCTTTCGCGACGGCCAAAGCCACGGTGGCCGCGGTGCCTTCTAAGCGATCATGGACCGGCAGTTGCAACGTCTGCCCGATGAACGACTTGCGGGAGGTGCCGACGAGTACAGGATATCCCAACGCCACCAACTCATCCAGGCGGCGCATGACTTCCAAGTTGTGTTCCAGCCGTTTGCCAAAGCCGATGCCCGGATCGAGAATGACCTGTTCGTCTTTGACGCCCGCCTTGCGGCCAATGTCGATGGAATCGCGCAATTCCTGAATAATTTCCCCCATGACGTCGGCATATTCGACCCTCTCTGGCGGCCGGTTGTGCTGCAAGATCACCGGCACCCCGGTCTCCGCCGCCACTTTTGCCATTTCCGGATGGCGCTTAAACCCCCAAATGTCGTTGATCAGATCGGCACCGGCCGCCAAGGCCCGCAACGCCACTTCCGGCTTGTACGTATCGATGGAGATGGGCACGTCCACCGTTGCTTTCAAGCGGCGGATGACCGGTTCTACCCGGCGGATTTCTTCCTCGGCCGAAATGGGCACATGTCCGGGCCGGGTCGACTCGCCGCCCACATCGATGATGTCGGCTCCTTGTTCCACCATCTCTTGGGCCCGGGCCACGGCGGCATCCGGATCCAGCCATTGCCCCCCGTCGGAAAACGAGTCGGGGGTCACGTTTAAAATGCCCATCACCAACGTTTTCTTGCCGCAATCCAGCTGCCAGCCTTTACCCGCAATAACCAGCGGCCGACGGCTCCGATCCAGTCCTTGCAGTACCCATTCCAGTTCCTGGGCCATCTCTTTCAAGCCGAACGGCTGCATGCGCAACTTTTTCACCAGCCGTTCCAGCTGCTTCCGGTTGCCCATTAACAAAACGTCCGACCACTCTTTGGCGAGCATGGACACTTCTTTGTGCACGGCCGCCTCGCCACCCAGCGCCAACATTTCCTGTTTTAAGATGTTGGCCGCCCGAAGGGACACTTGATGCACTTTCAGCGTCAAAAAATCCCCCTTCGGTTTCATGAGCCCGACGCCGACTGCATCCACACCCAAGGCCGCCATTTCTTTTTCCAATTCCGCCGGATGGTCAAACCGCCGCACATACGTCCCGTGCGTCCACGCCATTCTCGTTTCACCCCTATGTACAACGTTGCATCATTCGTTCCACTCAGCCAAGAACTGCTCCAGTTCTTCTTTGTCAAAGACATACCGTTCGTTGCAAAAATGGCAATGGATCTCCGCCATCCCCTGCTCTTGCAAGATGGACTGCACTTCGTCCCGTCCGAGCGCCCGCAACATACCCTGCACCCGCTGCCGAGAACAGGTGCAGAAAAACGTCAAAGGCACCACTTGATGCACGCACGGTTTGCCTTCTGGGCCAGCCACCCGTTCCAACAATTGTTCGGCACCGATGCCTTCCGCCACCATTGACGAAACCGGCGGCAGCTGGCCGACCCGTTCAATGACGCGTTCCACCACTTCATCGTCGGCGCCGGGCAACCGTTGGATGATCCACCCCCCGGCCGCCTGCACCGACAAATCGGGATTGACCAACACCCCGACCCCCACCGCAGAAGGGATCTGTTCCGACACGGTAAAATAATAGGTGAAGTCTTCCCCGATTTCACCGGAGACGAGAGGGACGCTGCCGCGATACGGCTCGCCGGTACCGAAGTCTTTCAAAACATAGAGAAAACCAGAACCCACCGCCCCGGCGACATCCAATTTGCCCTGATCGTTCAACGGCCGATGGACGTGGGGATGCTGGACGTAGCCGCGGGCATGTCCTTCTGCGTCGGCATCGGCCATGATTTGCCCCAGCGGCCCGTCGCCCTGCACCTGGACCATCACTTTCCCTTCATCCTGCATCAAACCCATCATGGCCGTGACCGTCACCGTTCGCCCTAACGCGGCGGTCGCCACCGGCCACAGTTGATGACGGCGCTGCAACTGCCCGACCAAACCGGTGGACACCGCCGCAAAGATGCGAATTTGCCCGTCATAAGCCGTCCCTCTGGCCAGTTGGTCTGGTTGCATCTTCCCTCTCCTTCAAAACAAGACTATCGTGAACGTCGACCCATTATCGGGAATGTGGACGGTTCCGCCGTAATATAAGGGATAAACCTTCCAAAGTCAACAACCCGTTGACGACTTCAATGGTCTCCGACTTGCTGGCCACCCAGTCGGCCAGGCCGCCGGTGGCCACCACTTTGATGTGGGTACCGTGAGGCACCTCCCCAAAGCGAATCATTTCCTGTTTCATGTGCCGGACGATGCCGTCCACTTGGCCGACAAAGCCGTACAAAATCCCTGACTGAATGGAGGCCACAGTGTTTTTGCCGATGACCCGCTCCGGCGTGACGAGCTCCACCCGGGGCAACTTGGCGGTCCGGGCATAGAGGGCTTCCGTCGAAATTTGAATTCCCGGCGCGATGACCCCGCCCAAGTACTCCCCTTTGGCATTGACGGCACAAAACGTCGTCGCCGTACCGAAATCGACGATGATGAGCGGCGGACCGTACAGGGCGATGGCCGCCACGGCATTGACGATGCGGTCTGCCCCGACCTCCCGGGGGTTTTCCGTCCGCACGTTGAGCCCGGTCTTCACTCCAGGCCCGACAATCATCGGTTGCACGTGCAAATAGCGCTCGCACATGCGGCTCAACGACTGGGCCACGGGCGGCACGACGGACGAAATGATGACGTCCGAAATTTGCTCCAGCGTCAGGCCGACGTCCTGCAAGTACCACTTCAGCAACATGCCGTATTCATCTTCAGTCTTGTTCCGATCCGTCGCCGCCCGCCAAGCGTGGAGCAATTGCTCTTGTTGATAGACACCGAAGACGATGTTCGTATTGCCGACATCGATGACCAAATCCAACCGGTTCTCCCCCTTTCGCCAAACGTCAACTTTGTAAAACGCATACAATAAGCAAAACCCTGCCCATCAGGCAGGGAATCAACCACACCGCAAGCATCGGTTCGCCGCTCGACGCGCTTAACGCCCATCGTCTTCCGGCGTCTCTTTATCCGACGGGTTGGCTGGCTTGTCTTGCGACGCATCCGGCGTTTCCGGTTTGGTTTCCATGTCCGGCTTGCCGTGGATTTGCAGTTTGACCTCTTTTTTGTCCGCGTCCTGTTCCGGCAACTTTCCGGTCTTAATCAAGGTTTTGATTTCATGTTCATCCAACGTTTCTTTCTCTAACAATGTCTGGGCCAACAACTCCAGTTCGTCGTAATGTTCAGTGAGCAACTGTTTGCAGCGTTCGTAACACGTCTGAATGATATGGCGAATTTCTTGGTCGATTTCATAGGCCACTTTGTCGCTGTAATTGCGCTCCCGGGCAAAGTCCCGGCCGAGAAACACCTCGCCCTGGCCGCGACCGAACTGCATGGGACCCAATTTTTCGCTCATTCCGAACTCGGTGACCATCCGCCGGGCAATTTCGGTGGCCCGTTCAAAATCGTTGTGGGCACCGGTGCTGACATCGCCAAACACCAACTCTTCCGCCACGCGCCCGCCCAACAGTCCGGTAATGCGCTCCATCAGCTCGCTTTTTCGCATGAAATACCGGTCTTCCTTGGGCAGCATCACCGTATAGCCGCCGGCACTTCCCCGCGGGATGATGGTCACTTTGTGCACTGTATCGGCGTGTTCCAAATACAGCCCGACGATGGCGTGACCCGCTTCGTGGTACGCCACCAGTTTCCGTTCTTCCTCGCTGATGACCCGGCTCCGCTTTTCCGGCCCGGCGATGACCCGGTCGATGGCTTCATCCACTTCCGCCATGTTGATCTGCTTTTTGTTTTTCCGCGCAGCCAACAGCGCAGCCTCGTTCAACACGTTCTCCAAATCGGCGCCGGTAAATCCGGTCGTCCGGCGGGCCAGCACTTTCAAATCGACGTCTTCACCCAACGGTTTGTTGCGTGCATGAACCTTCAACACTTCTTCCCGCCCTTTGACGTCCGGCCGATCCACCGTGATCTGCCGGTCGAACCGGCCCGGGCGGAGCAAGGCCGGGTCGAGGATATCCGGCCGGTTGGTGGCGGCGATGATGATGATCCCCTCGTTGGAGTTGAAGCCGTCCATCTCCACCAACAGCTGGTTTAACGTCTGCTCCCGCTCGTCATGACCGCCGCCGAGTCCGGCACCCCGCTGCCGTCCCACGGCGTCGATTTCGTCGATGAAAATGATACAGGGCGCGTTTTTCTTGGCCGTTTCAAACAAGTCCCGCACCCGCGAAGCGCCGACCCCGACAAACATCTCGACAAAGTCGGAACCGCTGATGGAAAAAAACGGAACGCCCGCTTCGCCGGCCACGGCTCGGGCCAACAACGTTTTCCCGGTTCCGGGCGGGCCGACCAACAACACCCCTTTTGGAATGCGGGCCCCGAGGGCGACAAATTTCCGCGGATCTTTAAGAAAAGCGACGATTTCTTCTAGTTCAGCCTTTTCCTCGTCGGCTCCGGCCACGTCTTTGAACGTCACTTTCTTTTTGTCATCTTGCACCATCCGGGCGCGGCTTTTGCCGAAATTCATCACCCGGTTGCCGCCGCCTTGGGCCTGGTTCATCAAGAAAAACAACAGGGCAAATAAAAGCAAAAAAGGCACAAAAGACGTCAACAACGTCACCCAGATGGAAGGCCCTTCTTCCGGTGCAAACACTTGTTTGGGCACTTCCGCCGCTTCCAGCTGTTGAATGACCATGTCGCTGAAGGGCGCTTGGGTGACAAACGTCGTCGCATTGTCCCCGACGAAGCGGCCTTCAATCCGGTATGTCAAACCGTCCGGCCGAACGAGCACTTCCGCCACCCGGCCTTCCGCCAGGGCGTTACGAAACTCCGTATATGTAATCGTCTTGGTCGTCGTACCGGACGTGTTGAACGCTTCAAATATGCCAATGACGACAAGAAATAGTAACAAATATATAATAATGCTTTTCGCAAAGCGGTTCATGCACGCCCTCCTCTCAAAAAGCCAGCATTCATTTTATCATAACACAAAAGGCTGCTACAACTTAACCCTCGCGGTACACTTCGGGCCGCAGCACACCGATGTAGGGGAGGTTCCGATACCGCTCTGCGTAATCCAAACCGTAGCCGACGAGAAACTCGTTCGGCATCACAAACCCGCAATAGTCCGGTTCGATCTGCACCATCCGCCCTTCCGGCTTGTCGAGCAAGGCGACGACTTTGACCGACAGGGCGTTCCGCCGCTTGAGCAAGTCCAGCAAATATTTCAACGTCAATCCGGAATCGACCACATCTTCCACCAACAGGACGTGCCGGCCTTCCACCGGGTGGTCGAGATCTTTGACGATCTTCACGACGCCCGACGTTTTGGTGGAAGCCCCGTAACTGGACACCGCCATAAAGTCCATTTCACACGGAATGGGCAACCGCTTAAGCAAATCGGCCATAAAAAATACGGCGCCTTTCAACACCCCGATGACCAACGGATTGAGCCCTTCGTAGTCGCGACGAATTTCGTCGGCCAATTGGGCGACCTTGGCTTCAATCTCCTCCGCCGTCAACAAAATTCTCTGAATATCCTGCTCCATGGTTTCCTCCTCGATGTCCTTCTTTCAACACGACCGACCAAACGTCTTTTGTTTCTTCGGTGACGCGAAAGCGGACGCTTTGCCGCAAACCCGGCACCCAGAGCACTTCATCCCCCAACGCCAACAGCGGAGTCTGCCAGCGCTGTTCATGGGACCATTTGGCTTCGTTCATCAACGCTTTCACTTTTTTCGTAAACGTCTGCCGTTCATTGCCGCGTTTTGCCTCCAGCCGCATCCAATCGCCAGGACGCCGGTTGCGGATGACCACATCCCGGCTCGGAAACGTGCGCGCATCAAACAATGCTTGCAAGCGATGCGTCGCCCGAGGCCGGTACGGCAAACGCTCCACGTATAACGTCACGCCCGCTTCCGGTACAAACAACGTGCCGCCTTCCACAAAGGGATATGTATAATCCGGCGTCGCCGCTGGCTGCGGCGCCTTTTCAAACCGGATGGCCTCCGCCGTCCGCCGGGCGACCCATCCTTGGGGCAAATGCAAGACGGCACCCGGTTGTGCGGACGTCGCCATTTTGTGCAAATCGGCGACGTGCACCCGACGGACTTCTTGCGCCTCCAAAAGATATTCTAATATTAGTTTACCGACTCGCCATTGTAAAGCCGGATGAAGGGCACGAAAGGCCGACAGCGGCAATTCGGCCCCCGTCCCCGCGTCCGGCGAACCCGGCCGCCACCACTGGTCCAGCCACTGTTGCGCCTCCCGTTGCAACAGATCGTCTTCCCGGCCGAGTTGTTCTGCCAACCCCAGCAATCGTTCCTTGATCTGGGGATTGTACGTGGTCAATAGGGGCAACAATTCGTGGCGAATCCGGTTCCGGGTGTACTCCAGGGAATGATTCGTGTGGTCCGTCCGATAACGAAGCTGGCGCTCGCGGGCATACGCCTCGATCTCGGCGCGAGAAAAAGGCAACAGCGGACGGATGAGCCGCCGTTCGGCCAACGGGCGAACCGGTGCCATCCCCCGCAATCCCCCGCTCCCGCTGCCGCGCACCAGCCGCCACAGCACCGTTTCCACCTGATCGTCGGCGTGATGGCCGACCGCCACCGCTTGACAACCGGTTTGGCGGGCAGCGCGCAAAAAAAATTCGTATCGGAGCTGGCGCCCCGACACTTCAATTCCGATGCGCCGTTCCCGGGCAAAGCGGGCCACATCCCGGGACTCTTCCACCAACGGGAGGCCATATTCTGCCGCCAATTCCCGCACGAAGCGGGCATCGGCGTCGGCCTCCTCGCCCCGCAACTGATGGTTCATGTGGGCCACCCAAAGTTGGCAAGCCAGATCATGCCGCAGACGGACCAGGCAGTCCAGCAACACACACGAATCGACTCCGCCGGAGACAGCGACCAACACCCCTTCGCCGGGGCGGATCATGCCGTGCTCCCGGATGTATTCTCGCATTCGCCGCAACATGCCGAACCCCATATCCCCCAGCTTCATCGCCAAATTCATCCTCATTATATCAGGGGAAAATCGGAGATTGCAAAAACTCAGCCGTGCAACATTTGCGGCCGCTGAAACCATGTTTTTTGGTGTATCGGCAGCTGAATCGTCGCCCATTCGGGCTGAGATTGGGTGATGCGGGCCACGATGACCGTCATATCGTCGGCAATCTCCCCTTTTTGCTGCCGCACTACATGCTCCAGCAGCAAATCGGCAAACGCTTGCGGATCGTCGGTTTGGATGTCGCGAATGACCCGGCGCATCCAACGCTCCGCATCCTGGATCGGTTCGGAAGCGGTCAGCAAACCGTCGCTCATCATGATCAAGATGTCCCCGGGCCGCAACTGCCGACTGCTGCCATCCAGGGGCAACTCTTGGAGAATGCCCAGCGGCGGAGTGTCCGAATGGATGGTCCACACTTGTTTCCCCCGCTTGATGAACGTCGGCGTGGACCCGACCTTGAGAAACTTGACGCGGCCGTCGAACAAATCGAGCATGGCCAGATCGATGGTGGCGTACATCTCATCGCTGCTGCGAAGCCGCAAGACCGCGTTGATGGTCTGAATGGCCAATTGTTCGTCAAAACCGGAACGCAACAATTCCTGCAACAACTCGACGGCCGCTTGGCTTTCCCGGCGGGCCCGCTCGCCGTTGCCCATCCCGTCGCTGATGGCCATCACCACTTGCCGCGGTCCCAGCTCCATAATGCGGAAACTGTCGCCCGAGACGAGGCCGCCGCCCTTGGCGGCATGGGCCACCCCCGTCTGCACGTCAAAACGCCGGTCCGAAACGAGCGGCACGGTCGTCGTGCCGTCTTCCGCCACGACTACCGCCTCTTCTTTGACGGCAATGGGTTCCCCCAACAAGCCGGCCAACATCGGCGCCACCAACCGCTCACATTCTTCTTTGCCGTAAGGGCTGTGTTGCGTCACTTCAATGTACACGTGCCCTTCCTCCAAGGAATACACCTGCACGTCGCGGATGGACAGTCCCAACTCGGCCAGCGCTTCTTTAATTTGCGCCTCTTGCACCGACATTTCCGCCACTTCCCGTTCAATATCCCGGGCAAACTTCTCCATCACCTCTGCCAGCCCCCGCAACTGATCCGCCACCAGCCGGCGGCTGTCGGCCAGTTGTTGCCGCCATTGCAAATCTTTGGCCAAGAGGGGGTATTGCGCCCGCATTTCCCGGATGAGCACCTCCGGTTTGACGCAATGTTTCCGCCAGGCGGCGTCGGTCCGGATGCGTTGCCCTCCGGCCGCTTCCACTTGGGCCAACATGTCGGTCAACATTTGCACCGTCATGTACGACGGCTCATCCCAACAGCGTTTTCGATGGGCACACTGGCCGCACACGCGGGAGACGACGTCGTTCATAAATTCGTTCATGATGTGTTCTTCTTGCCGGGCGCGGGGGACGCGTTCCTGCAAAAAGATGGAAGAAAGCCGCTCAAACAAGCGCGCAAAATTCCGCACCCGCTGGGCGGTCACTTCGCGCACCCGCTGCACATACCGCTGCTCCTCCCGCCAATGATCCAACGTCCCGGGAATGCGGGCGGACAACCGGCGCATCCACTCGCCCGGCAGGAGCAAAAACAGGACGATGGCCAAAGCCGTTTCCAACATGCGCAAAAACAGCCACTCCGGCTGCTCCAAGATGAGGGCAAAAATCGTAGCGCCCAAAAACACCCCGATGGCCGTCGACACCCGGCCGCCGTATTTGAGCATGCCGCCCAACAGCCCGGCAAAGGCCAACATGCTGATCTCCAGCATCGTCCCGCTGGCCAACCCGATCACCAATCCCGTCACCACTCCGACGGCGGCCCCCAATCCGCCGCCGGCCGCAAAGGCAAACACCGCCACCAGCCACTGGGCCAAAATCATGCTCACCGTCAACCCGCTGACCGTCCAACCCATGGTGCCGGTCACTGCCGAAGCTAACAGGATGACGAGACAAATCATCTCTTCCTGTCGCAATGTTTTGTCGGTGCGCTGCGACAAGAGCAACACCGTCTGCCACATCAAAATGGCCAAAACGGCAGCCAACACCCCTTCCACACCGACGTACAACCCGTCTGGAAAGGCCAGTTTGCCGTGCATGAACCGGCTCAGCAAACCGCCGCCGACCACGGCCACAAAACCGATGACCGCCAGCTTGAACCAACCCAACTTCCGTCTTCGCCAAACGAGGGCGAGCAACAAGACGAGCGCAATGCCCGCCAACAGCGCTGTCACCCGTTCCAACCGCAACGTGCTGGCGCCCAACAACATCCCCAACGCCACCAACGGCCACCGACGGGGCCACAAGAAATAAGCGACGATGAAAAAGGGGAGCGCAAACGGCGAAAATTGCCCCAACATTTCAGCCCGGGCGAACAAAACCCCCGCCACCAACATGGGAACCAGCCCGTCCAACCACAACCACCGCCGCAAGGCGGCCCATTTTTCCATTCCCTTGGCCCACCATCTGACACCGATGACCGCATCAGCCCGTTTGAGCATCCTCCTCACCCTTTCCAAAAAATTCAAAAATCCATCCGGCGTTCGTGACCCCATTATAGATGTTGCCGTTTGAAAGTTTTGTCAAATCAAGGAGATCTCTTTCAATCCACCAACCGATGGGTCCAGACAAAAACAGCGCCCGTCCGCGTTTTCGCGCAACCGTTTTCCATGGTTGTAAAACATCTGTTCTGTCATCCGCATGTCGAAGCATTGCGTTTTCCAGCATAACGAAACAACGACGCGACAAAAATTCTGAAAAAAAGCTATAAAAAAATGCCGCTCCTGCGGCGTCAACGCAAAAGGCCTGGTTCCGCAAACCAGGCCTTCGCTGTATGTAAACAACACATCCAATTTTCGCTTTTTGGTAGCGGCGGAGGGATTCGAACCCCCGACTCTACGGGTATGAACCGTATGCTCTAACCAGCTGAGCTACGCCGCCGCATGTCTTATCCGAAAGTTTTTCAGATCAATAAACCGGTTGCCGTTTCCGACAACCGGATTGTACCACGCCACTTCTGAACCGTCAAGACAAGGTCTCCTTATACTCGCCGACCACCCCGGCCGCCCCGTTTTGCTTCATGCCGTCGGAGGGAAGCCAACCGTTCTTCGCTGTCCCGCATGAATCGGCTGATCATCTCCTCCAACGACGGCGACGACTTGCGTTCACCAAACCGGCGTTGTTTTCGTGAAGGCCGGGAATCGTAGCCTTCCTGAGCCCGGCGGATAGACAGGCCGATTTTGCCGTCACTGGCCACGTTCATCACTTTGACCGTGACGATGTCGTTCACCTTCAGAAAATCTCGAATATCCTTAACATACTCATCCGAGATTTCCGAAATGTGAACCATCCCTGTTTCTCCTCCTGGCAGCTCCACAAACGCCCCAAAATGGGTGATACCCGTCACTTTCCCTTGATACTTGCTGCCAACTTCAACGGCCATAAAAAAATAGTTCCTCCTTAAAATCGATAAAAATTACAAAAGTCCAATTATATTTTACAACAGGGAACCGGTTCAAGTCAACCGGGCTTTTACCGGTGGCTCTTGTCCGTGGTCGGAATGAACAAAATTTCGCTCGGGTATGTCATGAAATAGTGTTTGCGGGCCAACTTTGCAATATGCTCCGGATCGTCCATTTTCTCCAATTCCACTTTCAACCGCTCCTGCTCCGCAAGCAGTGCCGCCCGCTCCGCTTCGAGCTGGGCCAATTGCTGTTCCTGTGCCGCAATCTGCCGCTTCAAATCTGCGGCCGTCCACCCGATGCCCGCCAACAACGCCCCGGTCACCACGACGGCCAACATGATGCGTCGATGTCGTTTCGTCGCCAACTCGGTTCACCGCCTCATTTTCTTTTAACTATTTTCGCGATGCCCGAATAAATTCCTGCCGACCAGCGCATGAAAAAATGCGCCACGCGAACCGTACCCTTGCCGATGAACAAAAGCGGGGTGATGACGAACCGGCGAACGAACCAAACCAATCGGGACGTCCACACCGCCAGCAGGCGGTACAGGTGTTGAAAAAACCGACGCACTCCCCGGGAAAACAGCCATCCGTACAATCCGACACCCGCCATCAGCCCCAGCAACACGTGCCAGCGGAACACGCCCTGATTGACCATCCACAACGCGGTCACGACCAGCAAAAGGGAACCGAGCCAAAATAACCCGTCCCAAACCGCCTGCCAACGGCGCACGGCGGGCCATGTCCGGGACAATTCCCGCAAACCGTCATAATAAATGCCCATCAGGATACCGCAGACGCCCATGGCGAAAAAGGTGAGCCACTGTTCGTACAGCGTCATCGGAACAACCGGCTAAAAAACCCTTTCGCCTTTTCCCCCATCTCCCGCTGCTCCATGTACATCATATCCAACACGAGGCCTTCAATGTGCACTTCGCCCGCTTCGACGTTTAAATTTCTCATATGAAGGTTTTTCCCCCGGACCGCCAAGTATCCTTGATGGGTGTGCAACAAAAATTCCTCGCTGTCGAAACTCTCGACATCTTTCACTCCTGTGATGCGCATCGATTTGCGGTTCACTAGATGCACCTCGTGACTGTCCTTCGGTTCGACCACAGGAATTCCGCCTCCTTCCACAAGACTGGCCCTAACCCCATCTTATGGACAACGAAGGCGGATTAGAACTCCCGGTCCGGCGGCTCCTGCCATTCGTCATCCGGCGTCTCAATCCGCTCCTGCGCCAGCACGGTATAAAGCGACCCGGCTTCCTCTTTGCGGACGTTTTCCCTCACCGCCTCCACCTGCACGTGCAACACGTGTTGCCCAAAACGAATGCGCAGCTGATCTCCGGGTTTGACCTCGCTGCCGGCCTTGGCCGCCTTCCCGTTGATCTCCACCCGCCCTTGATCGCAGAGCGCTTTCGCCAGCGGCCGCCGTTTCACCAAGCGGGACACTTTTAAAAACTTGTCCAACCGCATGCCGTTCCCCCTTTCAACTACGTCCTGTCGCGTTCCCGCCGTTTCGCTTCTTCCCACCAGGCATCCATTTCCGCCAAGTCGGTCTCGTCAAACGTACGTCCCTGCTCCCGCAACCGCTCTTCCACATATTGAAAACGACGGCGAAATTTTTGGTTGGCCTGTGCCAGCGCCGCCTCCGGATCGACGCCGTAGACGCGACACAGATTGACCACTGCAAACAGCAAATCGCCCAGTTCGCCGGCGCGCTCCGCCGCCGACGCTTGCTCCACTTCCGCCAGTTCTTCCCGCACCTTGGCAAAGACATCGGCCGCATGGGGCCAGTCAAAACCGACCTCGGCCGCCATCTGCTGCAACCGCTCCGCTGTCAGCAGGGCGCTCAAGGACGGCGGCATCGCCGACAACCGGGAAGCCGGCGGAGAAACGCCTTTTTCCTCCCGCTCCCGTTGCTTGATTTGCTCCCAGTTGGCCGCCACTTCCTCGGCCGTGGATGCGGTGCCGCGGCCGAACACATGGGGGTGGCGGCGGATGAGTTTCTCGTTCAACTGCCCGATGACGTCATCCATGTGAAAATAGCCGGTTTCGGACGCGATTTGGGCGTGAAGCAAAATTTGAAGCAACACGTCGCCCAATTCTTCCTGCATGCCGTCGGGGTCTTCGGCGTCGATGGCTTCCAACAACTCGGCCGTCTCCTCCACCAAATACCGCCGCAACGATTGGTGGGTCTGTTTTTGATCCCACGGGCAACCGTTGGGGCCCCGCAACGTGGCGACGATGTCTAGCGCCTTCTCGTACCGGCGCAAGTGGCACGGATGGCCCTCTTCCGCCGCCGGCACGACAATCAAGGTCAGGTGGCCAAAACGGCGGCGGTCCCGATCCAGTTCATACAACGCCAGCCGCTCCACCGCCTCTTGACCGGCCACCCCCAGAGCGTTGGCCACCAGGACCGGATAATCGTCGGGATAAACGTCCATCAACGTCAATTTCACCTCCGACGCCACGGCCTGGTCGTACACTTGCGCGATGACCGTCCAGAGCGCCGGGTTCAGTTGGGAACGGTGAAGGACGGTGCCGTCCAACACGAGCCAGCCGTCAATCGGATCCAGTGCCAGCCGGGCCGCCACGACATCCAAAAAACTGGGCGCCGGCAGCACCTCCAAGTCCCATCCCTCGGCTTGAGCCCGTTCCACCAGCAGCTGGACCGTTTGCTCGGCCACCATGGGATGACCCGGCACCGCATACACCACCTCGGGCACCCCGGCCGTTTGCGCTTCTTCCAACGCCGCCGACAACCGTTGGACAATTTGCCGGTAGACGTCTTCGTACCGCGTCGACTGATCGTAGACGGCATCGAAACTGTCAAACCGGATCCCTTCCCGGCGCAAAAAGTCGACCACCGGGTGATGGACCGTCCGCAAATAGAGCCTTTCGGCTTGTTGGAGTTTGCGCCAATTGCCTAAAGGCAACGCCTGTTCATCGCCGTATCCTAACCCGACCACGATCAAACGGCTTCTCATCGAGTGTTCCGCCATCCGCGCACTCCTTTCATGGCTTCGCCTTCATCTTCTTTTAACCATCCCCAGCGCACGAAACGGGGAATCCACCGCCTCAGCCGCGGCACTTGCTGCAAGTCCCGGATCCGGATGACGCCGCTTTTGAGGAGCACCCATCCGTACACCGGCATGCCGATGAGCACACAGACGAGCGACAACACCGTCGCCGCCCAGCGGGGGGACAGCAGGCCGTACATCCATCCCTCCATCCATTGCAACACCCCCCACAACACGCCTGCCATCACGAGCGCCGCCAACAACGGTTTGCCGTACAGCGTCGGCCGATCCCAGCGGATGTGCACCCGCCGCCGCACTTCCCGTTGGTTCAGGCTCGCCGCCATCATGTAGGCCAGCACCGTCGCCGCCGCGGCGCCGTTGATTTGCCAAGCGGGCACGAGCAACAAGTTGGCCGCCAGCTTCACGGCGACGGCCAGCAGCAAGATGCGGGCCGGCAACAGCAAGTGCCCGACGCCTTGCAAAATGCCGGTGCACGTCATGGTGAGGGTCGAAAACATGACGGTCAAAGCGGCAATGCGCACGGCCCACGTCCCCTCATCATTGCGAAACAACATGATGTTGACCGGCTCGGCGATGACGGCCAAGCCGATGGACGCCGGAACGCCGAGCCACAACGTCATTTTAATGGCCAACTCGGCCCGCTCCGCCGCCTCCTGCCAGCGGCGCCGCTCTTTGGACTCGGCCACCGCCGGGACAATGGACAAGGCGATGGCGGTGGCAAAAAAAGCGGCAAACTGCACCAACGTCGGTCCGCGGTCGTACACGCCTTTCCAGTAGGCCGCCTCGGTACAATCCAATGCCCCGCCGCAAAACGCGTGGTTCAAGATCGTCTTGATCGTAAAGGCATCGACCAAATTGAACAACGGCAAGACGAGGGACGCCAAGGCGATAGGCAACGCCGTGGCCACAATTTTTTTGAGCAGGTCCCCGATGGGTTCCTTTTCCCGGACTTCCTTCCGTCGGGAAGACACCTCGTCGGCTTCCACCCGCCGCTTGTAGCCCAACAAATACCCGAAGGCCGCGATGGCCCCGACAAAGGCGCCCATCACCGCGCCGCTGGCCGCCAGCACCACGGCCCGTTCGGTCGGCACAACCCACTGCATGGCGAAAAACGTCACCAGCAAAATGAAGGTCACCCGCACCAGCTGCTCCACCACTTGCGACACGGCGGTCGGCATCATGTTTTGAAAACCTTGAAAATAGCCGCGCAACGCCGCCATGGCCGGCACCAGCAGCAAGGCGAAGGAAACGGCCCGAATGGGCAGCACCAGTTCTTCCCCGCCGCCCATCCAGGCGGCAATGGCCGGCGCCCCGAAAAAGAGGCACAAAAAGAAAAAACCGCCGGTCATGGTCAAGATGACCGAGGACACCCGGTACACCCTGCGGGCGCCGGCCCGGTCGCCATGCACCAGCCGTTCGGAGACGAGTTTGGAAATGGCCGTCGGAAACCCCGCCGTCGAGAGCACCAGAAGGATGGTATATAACGGATACACTTGGTTGTAAATGTAAAAACCGACGGACCCGGTCATGTTTTCAAACGGAATTTTATACACCGTGCCCAACAGCCGGGACAAAAACGACGCGACGCCGAGGATGACGGCGCCCCGCATGAACGATTTGCCCTCACCGCCAGCCAAATATCCGTCACCTGCCCACCCAACTCCGTTCCCTTTCTATCCATATCTTTGTCATTATACGTCGATTCCGCGGAAAAGACAAAATGTGCCAACCACCGCGGCCATAAAAAAACCCCCTGAAGAGGGGAAAAATCTATTGTTCCATTTGCCGTCCGAGAAAACCGGCGGCCGTTTCTGCCAGCTTCACTTCCAACTCGCCCATCCGGACGTTCGGCTCTTGGCTTAACAAGATCACCGCGCCGATGGGGTCACCGCCTGAAATGATGGGCGCCACGACAAAGGACTGAATCGGCTGCCGGTAATCTTTCACCAAATCGTATTCTCCAGGGGTGTTTTCCATTCTTGTCCGCCGGGATTCCATGGCCGTCTCCACCACTTCGCCGATGGGCTTGTCGAGAAAATCTTTTTTAGGCGCGCCGGAAACGGCGATGACCGCATCCCGGTCGGAGATCAAGGTGATGTGATGCAGACTGTCGTAAAGGGAATCGGCATATTCTTTGGCAAACTCTCCTAACTCGCCGATGGGAGAATATTTTTTTAGGATGACTTCGCCGTCGCGATCGACAAAAATCTCCAGCGGATCGCCTTCACGAATCCGCAACGTGCGACGGATTTCTTTTGGAATCACTACCCGGCCCAAATCGTCGATGCGTCGTACGATGCCTGTTGCTTTCATCGTTGGTGCCTCACTTTCATTCGAGTTTGTTGGCGCGAGCGCTTAGGCGGCGTTACGTTCCCAGGCCGTCTCCCGAAAGGAACTTTCTTATGATGTTAGGGATAGTATTCATCCGGTGCCATTCATTTATGCACGACATAGGAATTCGTCTCTTGCGTCGGTTTTGAGTCCTTAAAGACACCGTCCAGCCCTTGCAACAACGATTCCAGCAACGACAGCGCTTCCGGGAGCGGCAAATCTTTGACGTTCACTTTCATCCCGTATTGCGGTCCTGCCATCAGCCGCACCCGGCGGGGGTAGCGGGACACGTGGCGGAACAACTGTTGTCCGTCCAGCCGTTCCACGGCTTCCGGCGCAAACTCCACCACCCAATCGTCCCCTTCTTCCCGCAGCGAGCGGATGCCGTGTTTCCAAGCGTAGACTTTGATGCGGGCCACGGCAAACAGCCGCTCCACCGGCGGCGGCCACTCGCCGAACCGGTCGAGACATTCGTCCATCAGCTCTTGCACATCGTCGATGGTCCGAATGGCCGTAAACCGTTTGTATATCTCGATTTTTTGCGCGCTGTCGGGAATATATTCGCTGGGCAAGTACGCATCGACCTGCAGTTCCACTTGCGGCGGATCCGGTTCCCGCACCGCTTCCTTGCCTTCCTTCAACTCTTTGATGGCTTCGGCCAACATTTGATTGTACAAGTCAAAGCCGACCGAAGCGATGAACCCGTGCTGCTCCTGGCCGAGCAAATTGCCGGCGCCGCGGATGCTCAAATCCCGCATGGCGATCTTAAAACCGGATCCCAGCTCGGTAAACTCCCGGATGGCCTGCAGCCGCTTTTCCGCCTCTTCGGTCAGCACTTTGTCGGGCAAGTACGTGAAATAGGCGTAAGCGATGCGGTTGGAGCGGCCGACCCGGCCGCGCAGCTGATACAACTGGCTCAAACCCATTCGGTCCGCCTCGTAAATGATGAGCGTATTCACGTTGGGAAAATCGACGCCGGTTTCGATGATGGTCGTGCTGACCAACACGTCGAATTCCCCTTGCAAAAAGCGGAACATGGTGTCTTCCAACTGCCGCTCCGGCAGCTGGCCGTGGGCCACGGCAATGCGGGCGTCGGGCACCAACTTGGCGATTTCTTCCGCCATCTGTTCGATGCCCTGAATCCGGTTGTACAGGAAAAACACTTGGCCGCCCCGGGCCAATTCCCGTTCAATGGCTTCCCGCACCAGCGAAGGGCTGTATTCGACCACGTACGTCTGCACCGGGAAGCGGTTTTCCGGTGGCGTCTCGATGATGGACAAATCCCGCACGCCCAACAACGACATGTGCAACGTCCGGGGAATGGGCGTGGCGGTCAACGTCAACACGTCCACATTCGATTTGAGCCGCTTCAGTTTTTCCTTGTGCGTGACGCCGAACCGCTGCTCCTCATCGATGATGAGCAGTCCTAAATCGTGGAATTGCACGTCTTTCGACAACAGGCGGTGGGTGCCGATGACGATGTCCACGGTGCCGTTTTTCAAACCTTGGATCACTTTGGCCTGTTCCTGGCGGCTGCGGAAGCGGCTCAGCACCTCAATGTTGACGGGGTATCCGGCGAACCGCCCGCGAAACGTCTCGAAATGTTGTTGGGCCAAAATGGTCGTCGGCACCAAGACGGCCACCTGTTTGTTGTCCATGACCGCTTTGAAGGCGGCGCGGATGGCCACTTCCGTCTTGCCGTAACCGACGTCGCCGCACAACAGCCGGTCCATGGGCCGCGGTTTCTCCATGTCCCGCTTGATCTCTTCCACCACCCGCAGCTGATCCGGCGTCTCCTCGTACGGGAACAGCGCCTCGAACTCTTTTTGGTATTCGGTGTCGGGGCTGAACGCATGGCCCGGCAGCGCTTGCCGCTTGGCGTACAGCTTGATCAAGTCTTCGGCAATGTCTTTCACCGCCGAGCGGACCCGGTTTTTGACTCGGTTCCATTCGTTGCCCCCCAGGTGGTAGATCTTCGGCTCTTTTTCGTCGGCGCCGATATATTTTTGCACCAGGTCAATTTGCTCGATGGGCACGTACAACTTGTCGTTGCCCGCGTACTTGATGTGCAAATAATCTTTGTGCACCCCGCCGACACACAGCGTCTCGATGCCCATGTAGCGGCCGATGCCGTGGTTGACGTGGACGACGTAGTCGCCCACTTTCAACTCCTGATAACTTTTGATGCGCTCGGCGTTGTTCATCACTTTCGGCCGCCGGACGGTCCGCTGCAGTTTCGTGAACACTTCTTGTTCGGTGATCACCACCAGGCGCATGGTGGTCAATTCGAACCCGCTGTGCAAATGGGCTTCCATGATGACCGGCATCCCCGCCAGCTCCGGCGTGTCCCGGCTCACCCGGCCCGCATCAATCCCTTCTTCGTGCAACACCCGCTCCAAGTGGCGGCTCCGCTCTTCGTTGGAAGCCAAAAACACCACTTGAAAGCGCATATTGCGCCACCGCTCCACTTCGCTTTTCAACAAGTTCATCTGGCCGTGAAAGTTTTGCATCGACTTGCTCATGAAGTGGACCACTTTTCCCGGCTGCATGTCGCCCGTACGGCGTAAAAATGTCGACAAGTACAAGACGGGGCCGGAAATGCGTTGCCGCAGTTCCGCCAACGTAAACGACAGCTTCAGCTGCGGCAACAACTTCCCTTCCTCCATCAGCATGCTGACCGTTTCCGCTTCGTCCTTTTCCATTTGCCGGGCCAGCTCGAAAATGCGGGACGGCTCGTCGAACACGACCAACGTCTCGGGCGGCATGTAGCGCAGCAAATTTTCATAGCCGGGGAAGACTGCCGACGTGTATTTGCGCATGCCGTCAAACGGCGTGCCCGCTTTTAACTTCTCCACTTCCGTTTCGACGTTGGCCATCACTTTTTCCCGCTGCGCCGCATCGCCCAACCGACGCAAATACGACTCCAAAAACTGCATGATCTGCCGGGCCGCCCGGAGCCGTTCGTCGGCGTTGGCGCCCCATTCGTCCACCGGCAACACGCGCAGCTCGTCCCGGTTTTCCATCGAACGCTGGGTTTCGGGATCGAACCGGCGGATGGAGTCCACTTCGACGTCAAACCACTCCAGTCGGGTAGGCCATTCATCGTTGAACGGGTACACGTCCATGATGCCGCCGCGGACGGCAAACTGCCCCGGATCTTCCACCCGTTCCACCCGTTCGTAGCCGAAAGACACCAGCCACTCGATGACGTCTTCCATGTGGATTTCTTGTCCCAACCGCACAACGAGCTGCTTTTCCTTCCACTGCCCCGCCGGCGGCAACAGACGCCGCCAACCGCTGAACGGCAACACCAACACCTCGGCGTGGCCGTTCACCAGACGGTCCATCACATGGATGCGAGAACGCAACACCTCGCGGTTGACCGTCAACAATTCGCCCATGACCGTCTCATTGGCCGGATACAACAGCACCTCGTCTTCCGGCAACAATTCCACCAAGTCGCCGTGGATTTTTTGCGCCTGCAGCATGTTGTGGGTAATGACGCAAATGGGGCGCCGGGTCTTCCGCCGCAGGGCCGCCAACAACAACGCCCGGGACGAACCGACCAGTCCCGTGACCAGCTGTTCTTCGATGCCTTTGGCCAAACCCTCAACCAACGAAGCAATCTCCGGTTGTCGGTCCAGGATGCGCAACAGACTTTCCATGTCCGATAGAACTCCTATAATAAAAAATATTTTAAATAATGAAAACAATTAAAAGCCCTAGTCGCCTTTTCCTAGGGCATCGGAAAAAACCTTGTACGTTACTGAATCAACGACTGATAAAGGGCCAATTCAGGATTGGCCTCCAGCGCTTCTTGACACACTTCGCAGATGACCATGACCGTAATCCGATCAGTTTCCCCTAGAATTATATCCCGCCGCTCTTCAGGGGTCAAGAAATGAAACCCCAGCCGATATTCGGGAACTTCCTGCTCAATGGTCCCCAGCACTTGTTGACAATGCCGACAAATGTACGTCAGCGGCAATGCAATCGCCTCCTGCGGGATGCGTTTATTTCATATTTTCTCCCGCAGGACGGCGATTATACCGGCTCATGACTTGCTCAAACGGTTGCGTCAGCCAACTTTCCACGGCCTCGGCAGCCACCGCTAAGGCTTCTTGCACGACGGCCTTCTCTTCGTCCGTAAACGGCTGCAGCACGTATTGGACGACTTCCGTGCCAGCCGGAGGGCGGCCGATGCCGATGCGCAACCGTTTGAACGCGGAGGTGCCGAGATGTTGAATGATGGATTTCATGCCGTTGTGCCCGCCGGCGCTGCCTTGCAGCCGCAAGCGCAACGTGCCCAACGGCAAATCCATGTCGTCGTAGACGACCAGCAAGGTGTCCAAAGGCGCTTTGTACCAGCGGTACAAAGCGCCCACCGCCTCGCCGGAAAGATTCATGTACGTCATCGGTTTGACCAACAGCACCTTTTGACCGTCGATGACACCTTCGCCGATGAGGGCGCGATGCTGTTCTTTCACCAGCGGGATGCCCCACTTTTGGCTCAGCTCATCCACCAACATGAAGCCGACATTATGCCGCGTCTTCGCATATTGATCCCCGGGATTCCCCAGGCCGACAATCCACTTCAACGCCGTTTCCCCTTTTCAAGCCCTTCACACTACTCTTGGGTTGTTTCAACCGGTTCCGCCGTCTCGGATCCGTCGCCCTCTTTCCGCACATCTAACACCGTCAACACCAGTTCATCGGGTTCCGTCAACAATTCCAACCCTGGCGGGAGAGTCAAGTCACGGACAAAGAGATGATCCCCGATGCCCAAGTGGGCCACCGGAACCTTGATCCGCTCCGGCAAATCTTTCGGCAGCGCCCGCACCTCGATTTCCGTCGTTTGAATTTGCAGGACGCCGCCTTGCTTGACCCCTTCCGGATCGCCTTCAAACTCCAAAGGCACGACCGTGTCCACCGGCTGGTCGACTTTGACGCGATACAAATCCACGTGCAAAATTCGGCCCGACACGAGGGGGTCTTGTTGCACTTCTTTCAACATGACCAATTGCGGTTCGCCATCGCCGATTTGCACGTGAAACAGCCCGTGGGGACCGTGCTCCCGAATTTGTTCAGTCAGGCCCCTCTCTTCCACCCAGATGGTCCGATGTTCCACCTCCGGTCCGTAAAAAACGGCCGGAATCCGTCCCATTTGTCGCAACCGCCGATTGCTCGATTTCTTCCCGGCTTCCCGTAAATCTGCTGCAATCACACGCATGACTCTCACCCTTTCGGAGATTCGTAGATCCGTGTTTGGCAGTCAGATTTTAGTATTGCCGTCGGAGGAACGAGACAATCCTCAGTTCCGCGACAAAAGCGGACGTCCTCACCGGCCCACCCAAACGAAAGCCGGGCCGCCGACGCTGGTAAGCGTCCAGCCGCACCACGGCCGCCGCCGGGGCTTTCAACTCAGTTGTCCGCGGATGGGTTCATGGCCTGACGCTTGGCCCGCAGCTGCGGCACATACCCTTCTTTGTTGATCTGCCGCTGGCGGGCAATGGCCAAACTGTCCGGCGGCACATCTTCCGTCACCGTGGAACCGGCGGCCACGTAAGCGCCGCGTCCGATGCGCACCGGTGCCACCAGGTTGGCGTTACAGCCGACAAAGACGTCGTCTTCGATGATCGTCCGGTGTTTGTGGACGCCGTCGAAGTTGACGGTGATGGTCCCACAGCCGATATTCACGTTGGCGCCGACGTCGGCATCCCCCAAATACGCCAAATGGGACGCCTTGGAACCGGCGCCAAAGCGCGTATTTTTCAGTTCGACGAAATCGCCCACTTTGGCCCGCGGGCCCACATGGGATCCGGGCCGCACGTAGGCAAACGGTCCTACACTGCTGTCTTCCAAAATGACCGCATCCATCAGCACCGAATGCCAGATGTGCACCCGGTCCCCGACCTGCACATCTTGCAGATGGGCCGCCGGGCCGATGGTACAGTCGGCACCGATGACGGTGCGGCCCCGCAACAACGTGCCCGGATAAATGACCGTGTCGGGACCGATGATTACATCGGCGTCGATGTACGTGTTGTCCGGATCGACAATCGTCACCCCGTTTTGTTGGTGGCGTGTATGGATGCGCCGCCGCATGATGCGCTCGGCGGCGGCCAACGCCACCCGGTCATTGATGCCGAGAATTTCATCGGCATCTTCTGCCGCCACGGTATACACCGGTTGTCCCGCGGCCAACAACAGCCCGATGACATCCGGCAAATAATACTCGCCTTGGGCGTTGTCGTTCGTCACCTTCGGCAACAGTTGAAACAGCCAGCGATTGTCAAAACAATAGATGCCCGTATTCACTTCCCGGATGGCCAACTGCTCTCCGGTGGCATCTTTGTGTTCCACGATTTGCTTGAGGCGGCCGTCGGCTTCCCGGACGATGCGTCCGTATCCGGTCGGATCCGCCAATTCGGCGGTCAAGACCGTGGCCGCGGCCCGGTGTTGCTCATGCGTCTCGAGCAGGCGGCGCAACGTTTCGGCCCTCAACAGCGGCGTATCGCCGCAGACGACCAGCGTCGTCCCTTCTTTGTCGGCCAACAGCGGCGCCGCCTGCAAAACCGCGTGGGCCGTACCCAGTTGTTCCTCTTGAAATGCGTATTGGCTGCGATCGCCCAAACATTCCCGAACCGCATCGGCTCCGCAACCGACCACTGTCACCAACATGTCCAGGCGGAGCCGCGTCAGCTCGTCCACCACGTGCTCCACCATCGGTTTCCCGCACAACGGATGCATCACTTTGTACATCTTCGAACGCATGCGGGTCCCCTTGCCTGCAGCCAAAACGACCCCGTAACGCCTCATCCCGTTCCCCCTAATTCATGTTCTGTAAAACAACATAGCCGATCTGTCCGTTGAATTCAAGGAACGATGGGGGTCTCGAAAAACAAAAAAAGCGAGTCGATGTTTGCCACAGCATCCATCTCTCGCCTAAAAAACATGAAACGTTATGCGCCTGCTTCCACTTCTTGGTTCATGTCCCGGTTGCTGACCGCTCGATCATAGGCGGCCAAGACTGCATATTGAATTTTCTCCCGGGTGGCCGATGAAATCGGATGGGCGATATCACGAAACTCACCGTCGGGCATCCGTTTGCTCGGCATGGCGACAAACATGCCGTTGTTCCCGTCGATGACCCGAATATCGTGGACGACAAATTCGTTATCAATGGTGATCGATGCAATCGCCTTCATCCGTCCTTCACCGTTGACCTTGCGCAGGCGAACATCCGTAATTTCCATATCGCGCCACCACCTCTGCCTTTTAATTCACTGGCCATGTTTGAAAGACAGTCTAGTACATCAATTCTACATGTTCAGCAAAATTCCTGCTTGATTTTAAAATTTTTACGAAAGTTCGGCGACGGCTTCCATTTCAATCAAGGCGCCTTTCGGCAACGCCGCCACTTGGACGGTCGACCGCGCCGGTTTGACATGGCCCAAATATTGCTCATAAATGGCATTGACGGTGGCAAAATAAGACAGATCGGTCAAAAAGAGCGTGACCTTGACGACCCGGTCCAGCGAGGTGCCGGCCGCCTCCAAAATGGCTTGGACATTCCGGAACACTTGATGCGCCTGCGCTTCGATGCCTCCCTCGACCATTTCCCCTTCCGGCGTCAGCGGAATTTGCCCGGAAACGAAAAGGTAGTTTCCCGATTGAATGGCTTGCGAATAGGGGCCAATGGCCTGGGGCGCCTTGTCGGTGGAAATGGGTTTCATCCGCGACACTCCTTTCGCTCGGATTCATTCCGATTCCGTTCTATCCGATTCAACAAAGGCATCGGACATTTGCTCCAACAAATTCCCGGGAACGACCCGGACCGAACCGCTTTGTTCATCGATCCCTTCCAGGCGGGCCACCGAGACGTAATCTTTCACCAGCCGAACCCCCGCGTTGGCCGATTCGACAAACACGGCGATGCCGGCCGGTTCCGCCCGAAACTCTTTCAGCAACCCCAACATGCCGTGCAACGTCCCGCCCGCCTTCATAAAATCGTCCACGATGAGCACCCGGGCCCCTTCCGTCAAGGACCGCCGGGGCAGCGACATGGTCTGCACCTGCCGCCGGGAACCGGATACGTAATTGATGGAAACAAAGGAACCTTCCACGATCTGTTGATCCCGCCGCACCACCACGACCGGCAAATGGAGATAGTAGGCCAAGGCATAGGCCAGCGGAATCCCTTTCATTTCGATGGTCATCACCACTTCGGCGCCGCTGCGGGCAAACCCCGTCGCCAACAGGCGGCCCAGGGCGAAGACAAATTCCGGATCCCCAAACAAATCGGACATATATAAATATCCGCCCGGCAAGACCCGCTCCGGATCCGACAACTTCCGGCAAACTTCATCGGTCCATTTCCGGGCCGCATCCAGCGTCATGGCCGGCTCAAACCGCACCCCGCCGGCGGCTCCCGTCATCGTCTGCAGTCGGCCGTGGCCTTGCCCTTCCAGCACGGCTTTCATGATGGCCAAATCTTCGCTGATGGACGATTTGGCCGTCTGGTACTTTTCGGCAAAATGGCCGAGGGTCAACACTTGATTGGGCCGCGAGGCTAATTGATACGTCAGATCCACCAAACGGAAACTTCTCTTCACCACGCCGTTTCCTTTCTCCAGCCAATTTTTCACCCATCATGCAGGACGGGAGTCAGCGGGCCGTTCCCCCAACAGTCGGACCATATACACATCTTTGCAAAAACTCCGCAAATCCCGCATCAGCTTGCGGGCTTGCGCCTCTTGCCGCAACAAAGCGTAGACGGTGGGACCGCTACCGGACATCAACACCCCTTGTTTGGCAAAACGCAACATCCGGTCTTTCAAGGCCGCCACTTCCGGATGGCGACGGAATACGACCGGTTCCAACACATTGCCCATGTGCCGCACGATGCCTTGAAAATCGCCGGCCGTAAGGGCGGCAATGAGGGCGGCGGTGTTCGGACGCTCCTGAATTTCCGACACATCCAACTGGCCGTAAACGTCCGCCGTCGAAATGCCGATGGGCGGCTTGGCCAAAACAACCCAACAGGACGGCATGGTCGGCAACGGTTCCAGCCGTTCTCCCCGTCCCGTCGCCCGGGCGGTCCCTTGCAGGAGACAAAAAGGGACATCGGAGCCTAACGCTTGCCCAATCTCCATCAGCTCTTCCAAAGAAGCGCCCAGACGCCACAAATGGTTTAATCCTTTCAGTACCGCTGCCGCATCGCTGCTGCCGCCGGCCAACCCGGCGGAAACCGGAATTTCCTTATAAATCGAGATGGTGACGCCTTTTCGGATGCCGAACCGCTCCCGGAGCAGCGCCGCCGCCCGCCAGGCCAAGTTATGCTCGTCCAGCGGGATGATGCCGGAGTTGCTCCACAAGCGGATGTCGCCGTCATTCCGTTCTTCCAAGGCGATGCGATCCGCCAAATCGATCATCGTCATGACCATGTCCACTTCGTGATACCCGTCCGGCCGCCGGTGCAGGACGTCCAACGACAAATTGATTTTCGCCGGCGCCTTGAGAAATACGCTCAATGTGTCAGCCTCCATCATCGATGACAACTTGGGCCAGGCCGTACGTTAGATTATTTTACCACAGGTTTTTGGCGGTTCCAAAACAAAAGGACCGGCATGTCCGGTCCTTTCGTCAACGCAACAGTTTACTTGGATTGGCCTTTGGCCAGGCTTTCCTCGGCCATCTGAATGGCCCGCTTGACCATGTTGCCGGCGTCGCGGGTCGTAATCCCGCCCCACCCTTCTTTTTGCAACGTGTCGTAAAAGCCCAACTCCTTGGCCAACTCCAACTTGAACTCTTCAGACATCACGCCGCGTCTGCGCCGAGACATCCGAGCCCTCCTTCCTGTTGCGTGCCCCGTCATCCAGGGCGTTCTTAGTATGCCCCGATGACTCGTAAAAACCCATGACTATCAACCATAACGATAAAAGGAGCGGCAGTAGAACAGGGTTCTATTGCCGTCATTTATTGCTTGACCTGCTTATATTGAACGCGCAAATACTCGTCGTTGTCTCGGCAAATGGTCAACTCCACGGTCTCCGTCAACACATCGGCATAGCTGTAGGACACGCGTTTGGGCGCGTTGCTGTCCTGATCCAATCGGATGGTAAACACCGAAGGGTAGGTCTCTTCCAACACGCCGCTGCGCTCAATGGTCCGTTTGCGTCCGCCGTTGGCACGAATCTTGACTTTTTCTCCAAGATGAGCATCCAATACCCGTTTGATTTCCATCAAGGCTGGATTGGCCACGTATTACCCACTCCCTTGGAACCCCGGTATTTAGAATTCAGGTATACGAATTCCTCAAATAGTATAACACAACGGGATCCCAATGTCAAAAATGATGAATTATAGCAAATCCTTTTTTTAGTTGTCAATGACTTTCTCGTGCTTCCCGCGCCCAGTTTTTGAAGGCTGGAGGCATCCCCCGGCGGTAACCGCCGCGGGTTTCAATGCCGCCCATGCCGGCAATGCCGGTAATCGTCCGCTTGGCCACATCCAGCGCATTGACGGTCTGATGGATGGGCGTAAACGCGATCATTTGGGCTACAAAAACCGGGTCGAAGGTGTGAATCATCACCCGGCGGGGCGAACTGGCAAAATTGGCCCCGGCCGCCAACAGCGCTTCAAAATGGGACTGGCAGCCGCCGGCGACGATCACCAACGTATCCAAGTCATGTTCCACTTGCCGGGCCGCTTTGATGGCTTCCATGTAATGGGAAGAATGCCGGTAGTTCGCTAACGAATCGGCGGCGTTGCGCCGTTTGAGAAAGCCGTCGTGGCCAGTCAACACGAGAATGTTCGGTTTCGTTTTGGCCAGCAACGGACCGACGGCGTCGGCCATCTCGGCCTCCCGAACGTACAGACCGACCACCGGGACGGACAGTTTGTGGTACAAGTCCATGCACTTGCGCAAATAGTCGGGATCGCCATCTAAATGCAACACCTTGGACGGCCACTCAAAGTAACTTTTTTTTTCCGGATCGACCTCGTCTGGTTCGAGACTGTCGTTTTGTTCTTTCAGCCATTCCCGGTCCTGGCGAATGAGCCGCAGCGACTCCTCCTCCAAAATTTGTACCTGTTGCCGTCGTTCTGCCAACGCCTCGGCCGAAACTTTCTCTAGATCATCCAACGGTGCATCGGCGATCAAACGCACGTCGACGCCTTTTAACACCGCCATCCGGCGGCCGGGAAAAATTTCCCGAATGACAAAGACGATGTCGTGCGCATACGACTTGCGGGTCACGTAATCGCCCGGTTGAAACGGCAATGTCATCGCCCCCTCCCTGCTTCAGCCTATGCACAAACGGCAGGGTGGGCGCATCGTGGTCAGCCGCTCACATGTTTTTTGCTGAACCGATCCGCCACGGCGCTGGCACCAAAAGCGAACGGCTTGATCTTGGCCGTATAACCGACGGACGTCACCCAGCCCACCACTTCTTGAATCAAGATGCGCGTCTCCCCGTCCTGGCCGACATCGATGTGGATTTCCACCGGCAACCCGTTGAACCGCTCCGACAAGCCGTGGGCATTGAGAGCTTCCACCACTTCCAGGCTGAATTGGGTTTCCATGTAAATGCGCTGGCGCAAGGCATAGACGCCGTGCCCGATGCGCTTCGTATAATAAAAACGAGCACCGCGCCCCACCCGATGCATGACAATGGCCGTCACGAACTGCGTGAGACCGCCGTGCCGTTGGGAATCGGTGCCGATGACCATCTTGTATTCACAATTCGGGTCTTGTTGGACAAACCCGTGCAAATCGGACAACAAGTCCGTCAACGTCATTTTTCCTTTACTCGGGCTGGTAAAGTACACCGAGGTTCCTCCCTCAATCAGATTTGAATCGAATGTGGCCGCCGTCATCGAAGATGCGCCAGATGTTGGCTCAGGATCGCAAACTCTTCTAGGCTCAACGTCTCCGCCCGGCGCGTCGGATTCAAGCCCTTCGTTTGTAAAACCTCCGCCAAATCCGCCTTGGAAACGTGGGGCATGAGGGCTTGCAAATTGTTCAACAACGTCTTGCGCCGCTGGGCAAACGATGCCCGCACGACCTGAAAAAACCAGTCGGTATCGGGCACATCCACCGCCGGCCGTTCCCGCAACGAGAGCCGAACCACTTGCGACATGACGTTGGGCGGCGGCAGAAAAGCGCTTTTCGGGACGTCACAGACCGGCACAATGCGGGCATAAAACTGGGCGAAGACGCTCAACGAGCCATAGGCCTTGCTGCCCGGTGCGGCCGCCAAACGCTGGGCCACTTCTTTTTGCATCATCAAGATCATTTCGACGAGGGGCGGAATTTCCTGCGTCTCCTTCTCTTTCATCGTAACAAAACATGAAGCGAATTCCAAGAACTTTACAAGAATTGGGGTTGTAATATAATACGGTAAATTTGCTACAACTTTCCACTCGGTGCAGTCGGCAAAATGCGCCGCCAACTGCCGTAAATCGCAAGTCAAAATATCGGCGTGGATGACCGTCACGTTCGGATACGGCGCCAGCTGTTCCGCCAAAATCGGTATGAGCCGCCCGTCCACTTCCACGGCCACCACCCGCCCTGTCCGCTGGGCCAGCGCTTCGGTCAGGGCCCCAAAGCCCGGCCCCACTTCCAAGACGCCCGTATCGGCACGCGGGTTTGCCGCCGCAACGATAGCCTGTAAAATGCGGGGGGCAATCAAAAAATGTTGGCCTAGACTCTTTTTAAACGTAAAGTTTTGTGCCGCCCGCACCGCCTTCGTCCGCTGCGGCGTCCCGATGGGACGCTTCATGGCCCGCACCCCCCGACTGCCCGGTCAGTTCCGCCATCGCCTGGAGGAACTCCCTTTCTGTAATTTGGAACCGCTGGATTTTTTTATACATTTGCTGGGCATTGCCGTAACCGATGCCCAATTTTTCGCCTAAACGGAGGCGCAGCTGCTTCGCTGCCGCTCCGCCGGCCAACCCCCACGCCACAAATGTTTCCCAGGAAATTTGTTCAACCGGCGTCCAATGCACCGGACGAGCCCGCAGGAGGGCGTTGCGGATGGCGGCAGGCGACGCGTGTTCCACGCCGATGTCGCCGTTTTTGGACGCCTCTTCCCGCGTAAGAAAGGCGTGCTTGCATCCGGGCACCGCCGCGTCAATGCAGCGCCGCAGCCATTCCCCCACCCCGTCGGGATCGGTCAGCACAATGACCCCGCGCCGCTCTTGGGCCAACGCGATTTGGCGCAACACCTCGGGCGACAAGCTGGCCCCGCCAGTCTCGATGGTATCGGCGGCCACCGCCCGCTGCACGGCCGCCGTGTCATTTTTTCCTTCCACAACGACGACTTCTTTCAACATGGGAGTCCCTCGAATCTCGTCCCTCGATTCTTTTTTCATTCCATGACACAAAAGCACCACCGCAACCGGAACCCCGCTGGGATACCGGCGTCTTGCCGGGTGGTGCTGACACGCTCACTGCCGACGTCTTTCGTTTTGGCTTTCGTGTGGATTTTTTACGCATCCGCATTTTTTACGCATCCGCAGGTTGCGGTGCGCATACCCCGCCGATGCCCAGCAGCCGACGAGCATTGGCGGTCGTCACTTGCGCCAGTTCCTGGACCGTCATCCCCCGCAATTGGGCGATGGCTTCGGCCACGTATCGCACGAAACTGCTCTCGTTCCGTTTCCCCCGGTACGGCACCGGCGTCATGTACGGCGCATCGGTTTCCAGGACGAGCCGGTCCAAAGGAACTCGACGGGCCACTTCTTTGGTCTGGGGCGCATTTTTAAACGTCACTAAACCGCCCAGGCCGATGTAAAAATTCATCGCCAAGCACCGTTCGGCCATGGCCCAGTCGCCGGCAAAACAGTGCATGATGCCGCCTACTTCCGCCGCGCCTTCTTCTTCCAAAATCCGAACCGTATCGTCATCAGCTTCCCGGTTGTGGATGATGAGCGGCATCCCGAGCCGTTTGGCCAAGGCTATCTGGCGGCGAAACACCGCCTCCTGCACGTCTCGGGGCACCGTGTCCCAGTGGTAGTCCAAACCGACTTCGCCGATGGCCACCACTTTGTCCTCCTGCCGGACCAACTGTTCCAGCCAGCGTTCCATCTCCTCGTCATACTCGTCGGCATCGGTCGGGTGACAGCCGACGGCCGCATAGATAAAGGGCCATTGTTTCGTCAACGCGAGCGTGGAACGGATGCTGTCGCGGTTGTAACCGATGTTGACGATGGTTTTCACCCCCGCGTCCAGCGCCCGCTGGATCACTTGGGGCAAATCGGCGGCAAATTTTCGATCATCTAAATGGGCGTGGGTATCGATGAGTTCCATCACGACACCCGCGTTCCGTTAGGAATGTCGCCGGAAACGGTGGTCAACACCAACCGATCCCCTTCCGACGCTGCCAAAATCATGCCGTACGACATTTCGCCCCGCAATTTGACCGGTTTTAAGTTGACGACGCAGAGCACTTTTTTGCCGATGAGCGCCTCCGGCTCATAATATTCGGCGATGCCGGAGACGACTTGCCGCCGCTCGTTCCCCAGATCCAATTGCAGTTTCAGCAGCTTGTCCGTCTTGGGAATGCGTTCGGCCGCTACCACTTCGGCCACCCGAATATCCACCCGCCGAAAATCGTCGATGCCGATTTCCGGCGCAGCGTCCTCTTGGCTTTCGGATTTCTCTTCCTTCGACGGTGTGCTCGCCATCGACTTCGCTGCGGTCGATGCTTGCGCCGCCTCTTTCATCCGCAAATTTTCTTCCGCCCGTTTACGGGCTGCCGCCGTCGACGCATCGATGACCTCGATCTCTTGCTGCATGTCGAGACGGGGGAAAATCGGCTCCCCTTTGTGGACGTACGTACCCGGCGGCATGATGCCCCACTGTTTGGTCGTCTCCCACGCCAGCAAGTCCGGCTGTTCGGCGATGCCCAATTGCCGCCAAATCTTCATCGGCGTTTTCGTCATGAACGGCTGAATGAGAATGGACACGATGCGAATGCCTTCCAGCAAATTGTACATGACGGTCCCGAGCCGCTCCCGCTGCGCCACGTCTTTGGCTAAATTCCACGGCTCCGTCTCGTCGATGTATTTGTTCAACCGGCCGATGAGCTGCCAAATGTGGGCCAGGGCGTTGCTGAACTGCATCTCCTCCATGGCCTGTTCCATTTGCTGGACCACATCGGCCGCCAAACGGATGAGCTCTTCGTCCACCGGCTGCCGCTCGGCGGGCTTCGGCGTCACACCGGCAAAATATTTTTCCACCATGGCCGTCGTCCGGCTGACCAAGTTCCCCAAGTCATTGGCCAAGTCGAAATTCAGTCGCTGAATAAACGACTCGGGAGTAAAGACGCCGTCCTGGCCAAACGGAATTTCCCGCAACAAGAAATAGCGGATGGCGTCGGAACCGTAACGGTCGATTAAAAACTTCGGATCGATGACATTGCCCTTGGATTTGGACATTTTGCCGTCGGGCATCATGAAAAAGCCGTGCCCGTACACTTTTTTCGGCAGGGGCAAATCCAAGGCCATGAGAATGATCGGCCAATAAATGGTGTGAAACCGGACGATATCTTTGCCGATGAGATGGACGTCGGCCGGCCAGAACCGTTCAAACCGGGCCCGTTTTTCCGGGTCGTCCGACATGTACCCGAGGGCGGTAATGTAGTTGGTCAGCGCATCCAGCCAGACGTAAATGACGTGCTTCGGATCGCCCGGCACCGGGATGCCCCAGTCAAAGGACGTGCGGGAGACGCTTAAGTCTTCCAAACCCGGCTTGAGAAAATTGTTGATCATTTCGTTGCGCCGGGATTCGGGCTGAATGAATTCCGGATGCGTCTCCAAAAATTCCATCAGCCGATCCTGGTACTTGGACAAGCGGAAAAAATAACTTTCTTCCCGAACCAAACTGACTTCCCGATCACAATCGGGGCAGCGGTAACCGTTCTCGGTTTTGGCTTGAAACTCGGTCCAGAACGACTCACACGGAACGCAATAATACCCCTCGTACTGGCCGAGATAAATGTCGCCCTGATCCATCAGCTTTTGGAAAATTTTTTGGACGACCTTCTTATGGCGCTCTTCCGTCGTCCGGATGTAATCGTCGTACGAAATGTCCAGTTTGGCCCAGAGATCTTTAATCCAGTCGACGATCGGATCAATCATTTCCAGCGGATGCTTGCCTTCCTCTTGGGCCCGCCGCTGCAACTTTTGCCCGTGTTCGTCGGTGCCGGTCAAATAAAACACATCGTAACCGCGCAACCGTTTGTAGCGGGCCATGGCATCCGCCGCCACCGTTGTATACGAATGTCCGATATGCAAATTGTCGTTCGGATAATAAATGGGCGTCGTAATGTAAAAGGTGGGCCGTTCCATCAACGTATTGGCTCCTTTCATCGGCTGGCAGCTAAAGAAAATCTGAATTTTCCCCTCCAAATTATGACAAAACTTCAGATCAGGATCAAGTTCTGCCAAATCTTTTTATTGACTGCAATGGGAAACTATGGTATCATTATTTACTACAGAAGTCGGTAAATGCCGAAGATAAATATTATCTCGATTTGACTGATACTTTAGATAAAAAACATTTGAATAAAAAATATTGAGAACTGTATTTCATTTGCATATATTTTTAACTCATTTTTAACACATTTTCATCCATTATAACCTATCTTAAGACAAGGAGTGGAGAAGATGTTAAAATCAACAGGAATTGTCAGAAAAGTCGATGAACTGGGACGCGTTGTCATTCCCATCGAATTGCGCCGCACATTGCGCATTTCCGAACGGGATTCGCTGGAAATATACGTCGACGGCGAGCGGATTATCCTCAAAAAATACGAACCGGCGTGCATTTTCTGCGGCAACGCTGAACAGGTCATCCACTTCAAAGAAAAAATGATTTGCCGTTCGTGCCTGGAAGAATTGAACAAACACGCTGAAGCTTGACGGCCTTATTCATCCTTATCATCGCTCTTCGGAACCAATATGTAACAAGACATTCCGCCACCGGCAGGATGTCTTTTTTATTTGTCTGATGAACGGCTTTCAGATTCAGACTCGACGAGGCAACGGTATACCTCCCGTTTGCTCATGTTCCGATCTTTGGCCACTTGTTTCATGGCTTCCATGCGGCTCATCCCTTGCTCGACATACCAAGCGACGTGTGCCGGAATGTCCCACGTGGACCAAAACGCCGCTGTTTCCGTCGCTTCCGTCTCGTCCGACTCCCCGCTGCCTTCAATCAACACCGTCAATTCTCCCCGGATGCCGTTCCCTGCCGCCCAGGCCACGGCTTCGCTTAACGTGCCGCGGATGATTTCTTCGTGTTTTTTTGTCAACTCCCGGACCAACACCACCCGGCGATTGCCCAGCTCGTCCAACGCCGCCTGCAACAATTGGGCCAACCGGTGGGGCGCTTCATAGAGCACCAACGTCTCCCGCATCCTACGGTAATGGCGCAACTCTTCCCGCATGCGCTTTTCCTGCCGGGGCAAAAAGCCAAGAAACGTAAACCGCCGGGCCGGCAATCCCGAAACAATCAACGCATTGATGGCCGCATTGGCACCGGGAATGCTCACCACCGGGATGTCGGCGGCGATGGCCGCTTGCACCAACGCTTCCCCTGGATCCGACATGAGGGGCGTGCCGGCGTCACTGACCAGCGCCACTTGTTTGCCCTCTTTCAACCATGCCAAAATGCGCGGCCCTTGTCGGTCTTGGTTGTGTTCATGGTAACTGATAAAGGGCGTGTGAATGCCGTAGTGGTTGAGCAACTTCCGGGTGCGGCGCGTATCTTCACAAGCGATCCAATCGACCTGTTTCAACGTCTCCAGGGCCCGCAACGACACGTCTTCTAAATTGCCAATGGGGGTGGCTACCAAATACAGCCGCCCCCTTTCAACCGCCTCAAAGCTCTTTTGCACCTGCATTTTTCATACCCTTTCTGCCGCTGGCGCCATAGGATGCTTTGTTCAAAAATGTCAAGCAAAACAAGCAATCTTCATTGGCATCGGTGCGGACACTGCCGTAATGGACGTTGCAAATGTGAAACCCCTGATAATACAACCGGGCCAAGTTGTCGTACCCTTCGCTGACGGGACCGCGGCGTCCGGCTCGGCCCGGCGTCTTCGCCGCTGCCTCCTGGTTTTCAGCCTCTGCCGCCATGCGCGCCTGTTCCACATATTCCCGGAGGTGGCGATTTTCCAGGTGAAGTTGTTGATTTTCCGCCACCAGTTCTTTCATCTCGGCGATGAGCGCCCGCCATTGGTTTTGCATTTCCTCCAACTGTTCTTCCAAACGGGACAACCTGGAAAGCAGTTCCCATCTCTCCACCTTCCCACCTCCGTTCATCCATGGGACGTCACGCCGGCTTACGCCTCGACGATTTGCCGCACCTCATCAAGGTGAAATGCCACCTCTTTGGCAGAATCAAAAAGGTGCACTTTGACCGTTTCATCCAAAATGTGCACCGTCACCACTTTTCCGTCCCCCAGCGGCGTCTCGACAATGCTGCCCACATCCGGCAACCGCTCTTTGACTTGTTCATAATACTCGTTTTCGTATTTCAAACAACACATGAGCCGACCGCACAGTCCGGAAATTTTCGCTGGATTCAGCGACAAATTTTGATCTTTGGCCATTTTGATGGACACCGGTTCAAAATCGCCTAAAAACGTCGAACAACACAACGGGCGCCCGCACGGTCCGATACCGCCCAACATTTTGGCCTCGTCCCGGACACCGATTTGCCGCAGTTCGATGCGGGTTCGAAAAATGCTGGCCAAATCTTTGACCAGCTCCCGAAAATCGACCCGACCGTCAGCCGTAAAATAGAAGATCACTTTATTCCGGTCAAACGTATATTCCGCATCTACCAGCTTCATCGGCAGTCCGTGCAGCCGAATCCGTTCCAGACAAATGTCGTACGCTTCACTGGCCGCTGTCCGGTTGGCCTCCATTTGCGCCTTGTCCTCGGGCGTCGCGATGCGCAACACTTTTTTCAGCGGCTGAACGACTTCTTCTTCCGACACCATTTTCGGACCAATGATGACATGTCCGTATTCGATCCCCCGGGCCGTCTCGACAATGACGTCGTCGTTCACTTTGACCGGCCAGTCACCCGGGTCGAAATAATAAATTTTCCCCGCTTTTTTAAAACGTACGCCGACAACTTCCACCACCGCACCCCACCTCCTTCTTTTCCGAAATTTTTTGCCTTCTTCCGATACCGATCTATGCTTGACGCGGCATGCGCAACATCATGTCTTCCACGGCCAACTGCCAGTTGAGATTGTTTTTCTTCATCCGTTGCAGCGAAAAAAACCCGTCAAGAAAAAAGAGCAACGCTTCCTGCGGCCATCGCTTCGCCTGTTGCTCCAACTGCGGGCGATAAGCCGAAAAGGCCAACAGTTCCTCTTGTCCACTCTGCATCAGCAGCAAATCCCGCAGCCACAGCATGAGCAAATCGATGGCCCAATCTTCCCGTCCCGCCTGCAACAAAGTCTGCAGCGTCGTCATGGCCGGGACCGGATGGCGAAGAACTTCTTCTCCCCATTGTATCACCAGCGGGATGGCCTCGGCAAACCCTTCTCCTTCCATGCATGCGCTGGCCCGTTGGGGCCCCATTTCCAAATGGGCAAAAATCGGGGCGTACATCGCCGGGATACCTGCCGCCTTCAGTTCCTCCGACCATTGCTGGGGTGAGGCAACGGGGAACGCCACTTCCTGGCACCGGGAGGCGATGGTGGGCAGCAGTTGTTTGCGATGGCGGGCGATGAGGATCGCCACCGCCGGTGCCGGCGGTTCCTCGATGATTTTCAACAAGCTGTTGGCCGCCTGCACGGTCAATTGGTCGGCGCCGTTCAACACGTACACTTTCGTCTTGGCTTCGGAAGTGACGGCGAGAAATTGCTGAATGGACCGGATGTGTTCGATCTTGATGCTCTCCCCCGGTGCCCCGAACACTTGAAAGGCGGGAAAATTGCCGTGCTCAATGCGGCGGCACGGCACGCACCGGTCACAACTGTCGCCGCGCGGATCCGGGGCGGCACAGTGAAGCGCTTTGGCCAGTTGCCGGGCCATGGCCAGCTGAGCGTCCGGCCGGGGCCCCGTAAATGCATACGCGTGGGACAAGCGTCCCCGGTTCAACTGTCCCAGCAAAAGCCGCGCTACCGGCTCTGCTCCCGGAATGGCCATCATTCCCATCGTCATCCCTCGCTATCCGTTCCTCGACTATCCCTTACATGCAGAGGTTGATCAACAACCCGCGAATCTCATCCAGCCGGCTGAGGATGGCCAGACGCGGCACCTCTTTGTCCAGCACTTCCTCCGCCAATTTCAACAACAGCTCGTCCACCTGTTCCACTAAATAATATCGCCGCAAGCGCCGCCGTTCCGACCCTTGCACCGTCTCCACCGCCAAGCCGGACATGACCACCGTCTGCAAAAAAGCCCGGATGCGCTGCCGATAACGGACCAATTCCTCCATGGTGCGCAACGCGGCCAAACGGTTGGCTTGCTCGTCAATGGCCAGCAACTGTTCCTCTAACGACTGCTGGACATGCAGCTTTTGCTGCAACAGCGCCGAAAACTGGACCCCTCCGGGCGACGACACCACATGGTTCGGCCGTTGGGGCAGTTTGTCTCGGGCCTTTTCCGAACGAAACGAAATTTCCATCCTTGGCGACCCTCCCTGGCCACTTCACCGCCATCGACGGACGGTCTTAAAAATGATGGTACGATTCCACGTGCAGCACAAACACGGTGGCACCGCCCACCTGCACTTGGATCGGAACCGGAAAATCGTGTTCCAGGTGTGCCGTCGGCGAAGACATGGCTGTCATCACTTGCTGCCGTGCGTGGCAATGTTGGCGAATGATGGTCAACACTTCATCAACCCGTTCATCGTCCACCCCGATCATAAACGTGGTGTTGCCCATGCGCAAAAATCCGCCGGTGCTGGCCAGTCGCGTGGCCCGGATACCTTTTTCCACCAACGCCTGCGACAGTTTGGCGCTGTCTTTGTTCTGTACGACGACCAACAGCAATTTCACGTCCGCCTTCCCTCCTTCCCCGCATCCATCGCCGCCCTTCGTCCTCCGTTTATCCTCTCTCGCAAACGAAAACGATCTTAGGACTTTCAAAGACTTGTCTCTAGCCCGTCCTTTAAGGCGGGAAACCGCTCGGCCAAGCACGTCGTCAAATCCCGTAAGATGGCCGACGTCACGGCCTCCTCCGGCTGCGTGGCATCGATGACGACGATCCGCTCCGGCTCCCGGGCCGCCAACGCCAAAAAGCCGTCTCTCACCCGCCGGTGATACGCTTCCCCCCGCCGCTCGATGCGGTCCATGCCGTCCTTGGCGCGCTGCAAGAGGCGCCGCCGGGCCACTTCCACCGGCACATCGAGCAAATACGTCCGCATCGGCATCAACTGTTCCGTCGCCGGCCGGTTGATGGCTTCCACCCACGACAAAGGCAGGCCGTTGCCGTATGCCTGGTACGCGTAACTGGCATCCACATACCGGTCACACAAGACGACCTTGCCGGACCGCAACGCCGGCAACAGCCGCCGGTTGACGTGCTGGCAGCGGGCAGCGGCATACAACAACGCCTCGGTCTCCGCCGCCATCTCCTCTCCCTCCGCCGCCGGCGCCAGGAGCCACTGGCGAATCGTTTCGGCCAAAGGGGTGCCTCCCGGCTCCCGGGTCACCAACACGTCGATGCCCCGCCGGCGCAAAAATTGCGCTGTCCGTTGCAATTGGGTCGTTTTGCCGCCGCCGTCGGGCCCTTCGAAGGTGATGAACACGCCTGTCATGGTTCCTCCTCACCGGTTATCGTCTCTGTTTTCGGGCATGACCGCCAGTTTTCCCGCCCACAGTCCTTGAACATGGGCTTCCATGCGATGGTACACTTCCAACAACGCCAAATGGCTGGGCCGGATGCGTTCTCCCGGAAGCAATAAGGGAATGCCCGGCGGATACGGCACCACCATGCCCGCCGATCGCCGATCCAACGCCGACGGCCAGTTCACCATTTCCGGCACCTGGTGGATGTGTTCCAAGCTGAAATCCACAACGGTATAACCGCTGTCTTCATACACCGCCCGCCAGCCGGCAACCAGCTGGTCTTTCAGCGCTTGGGTGATCGATGCCGGGCGAACCGATCGGTCCACCGCCGCCAGCACCGACTGCAACCGGGCCAAATCGCTCCGCCGGTTGGCCGCCGTGACGACGCAGACGACTTGCAGCGGATCCGCCATTTCGGGAAAGATGGCCGCCGCCTCCAGCTGGCGAGCCACGGCGAAGCCGGGCACCTCCGGGTGATGCAACAAAAGGCGCAGCGGATCCGTCCAATCGTAATGCGCATCGGAAGACTGCGGGACAATCCACCCTGCTTGCTGCAACCACTCCCGCAAACGCTGTGCCTCTTCGATCAGCCATTCCAGCCGCCGATGTCCTTCTGTTTGCATCCAACGGCGAGCCAAATCCAACGACGCCATGATCGGATACGACGGACTGGAGGTCTGAATCATGGCCAACGCCTGCCGAACGTTCCAGTGGTTGACGCGGGGGCCTTGCAGGTGCAAAAACGCGCCCATCGTCAGCGCCGGCAACGTCTTGTGGGCTGACTGGACCACCATGTCCGCCCCTTCGGAAAGGGCGGTGGGCGGCAACGCAGCATGAAACACAAAGTGGGCGCCGTGGGCTTCGTCCACCAACAACGGAATTCCGTGGGCATGCACCGTTTCGGCAATGGCCGCCAGCGCCCGGCCCATGCCGTAATAGTTCGGATTCGTCAGCAACACCGCCCGCGCCTCCGGATAGCGGGCCAGCCCTTGGCGCACCGTGACCGCGTCGATGCCGCACGAAACGGCAAAACGGGGATGCACGCCGGCGGGCAGCAACACCGCCCGCACGCCAGCCAGCATGCACGCGTGAAACACTGAACGATGAGCATCGCGGCCCACCAACAACGTATCCCCGGGACGGCAAGTGCTCAGCACCATGGCCAAATTGCCGGCGGTGCTGCCATTGACGAGAAAAAACGTTTCTTCCGCACCAAAGGCTTCTGCCGCCAAGGCTTGCGCCTCGCGAATCGGCCCTTGCGGCTGGTACAAGTCATCCAACCCGCTTAATTCCGTCACGTCCAGGGGCAACACGGAGGCAAAAAACCGCCGCCCCTCGTCGTCAAAATGCCGTTCCCCCCGATGCCCCGGCACGTGCAGGGACAACGGATGCCGGGACGCATGCCGTACAAGGGCCTCAAACAACGGCACCCGATGACGTTGTTCGCCCCGAACTTGGCCCCAATCGGCCCTGACCGCGTCTGGTCGTTGTCGGCCGCTCCCTTGTCCGTTTCCGCTCACCTGGTCCATGCCTCCGTTCGTCCCGTTTCAAACACACCATATTCAAACGCACCGGACATGCCGGTACGGTCCATTTCCGGTACAGTCCATTATCTCACGCTCGTCCCTTTTATCATACCGCAACGGATCGATTCGTCCCATCGAAAAGTGGGTCGCCGAAACAAAAAATCTCCCTGTCCGACAAGGGAGATTCATGGCCTGATTTCATCCTATTTCCTGGGAAATG
>PKQY01000092.1 GCA_017577895.1 Bacillota bacterium | reverse complement strand
GCGGCCATGCTGCAACGGCAACAAGCGATGGCGATTGTGGCGGCGCGGCAAAAAGTGGTGGAAGGGGCCGTCGGGATGGTGCAAGACGCCATCGAACGGCTGATGCAGCAAGGGGTGGTGGATCTGGATGAAGAGAAAAAAGCAATTATGATCAACAATCTGCTGGTTGCCATCGTATCGGATCGGGCCGCCCAACCAGTGATCAATACGGGAACCATTTATTGACGGCTGGCTGAGCGCGTCATGACGAAAAAAAAGCAGTTTCCGCTGCGCATCGACCAACGGGTGTACGAGGCACTGGAGCGGTGGGCGGCCGATGAGTTCCGCAGCGTCAACGCCCAGATTGAATATTTGTTGCGGGATGCGTTGCGTCGGGCAAAACGGTGGAAAGACGACATCGACGACAACGACCAAGACGGTAAAAACGACAAAGAATGACAAAAGGCCGAAGCGTTGCGCAGCGGCCTTTTTTATTCGACAGATCGGGCGAATCAGGAAATTCTTGAATGGATATACAAATTCATGTAAACTTTTCTTTAAAAACCTTAAGAAATTTATTTAAGAACCTTAAGAAATTTAAAAGAAAGTACGGGCGGATGGATTCACTTGGAGTGATACGGGATGAACAAAGGGTGGCCGCTGAATCCAGGCGTGTTCAATGTCACTGTCGGCCTCGTTTTGTCGTTTTGCGTCGCACTGCTCATCTTCTCACCCCTCTTTCAATTTCTGTCCTGCTTGTATGATCCGACCGTCCATATTTTTCTCGACGTGTTGTCCATCGTCGCGTGCATCATGGTTTTTATCATCGGGTGGCATTCTTATCAGTACAATCGGCTGCCTTTTGTCTTGTTGATTGCGGTGCCCTTTCTTGAGGTCGGTTTGTTGGATCTGATCCATATGTTTTTTTTCCTCGACATGCTGGAATGGGATGCAGCCGGCCTGTTTCGGAAAGAGGCGTATTATTGGATGTGGGCCCGTTGGATCGAAAGTTGGGCGATTCTCGTATCGCTCCTTTGGCCGTGGCGGCGGGTGGTGCACGGCTGGTTTAAACAAGCCTTGATCGTCGTGTGTCTGTTGTCATTGGTTTTGATCTTCGGTATTGACTGGTTGTGGGAAGTTTCGCTTTCGCCCTTTTTGGCGGAGCGTTGGATGCCTTTTCAAGAAGTGGCGGGGCTCGGTGTCCTTCCCGTTTACCTCGCGGCAGCATGGATGGTGCTGCGCGATCGCCGACTGCCGGCCATTTTGCGCTCCCATTACGTCATGCTTTTTTTGTTAGTGTCGGCCCTGGCCGATGTGTGTTTTGTGTTGGCCCACGATGTGAACCACGTTTTGTATTTTCTCGGCCATTTGTATAAAGTACTGGCTTACGGCTGTTTGTTGCAAGACATTTTGCGGCACGGCATCCGTTCCCCGTATGAGCAGTTGGCCGTCTCGACCAAGGTGTTAGAAAACATTTCCGATGCCGTGGTCATTACGGACAAAAATCAAAAAATTGTGTTCGTCAACCCCGCTTTTACGAAAATTACCGGTTACACAGTTGAAGAAACGGTCGGACGAACTCCGCGATTGTTGCAATCGGGGATTCACACCGCCGAGTTTTACAAAAAGATGTGGCAGTCCCTCAACGACCGGGGAATATGGCAAGGGGAAATCTGGGACCGGAAAAAAAACGGACAGTTGTTTTTGTCGGCGGTGACCATTACCGTGGTGAAAGACGAACAAGGGAGAATGACCCACTTTGCCAGCTTGTTCAACGACGTGACAGAAGAAAGACAACTGCAAAAGCAGATGCGCTATCAGGCGTTTCACGACCCATTGACGGGGGTGTACAATCGGAACTACTTGTTTGCCAAGTTGGATGAAGTGCTCCAGCAAGACGAGAATGGGCGTCAGCCGATGGCGGTCATCTTTGTCGATCTCGACCGGTTCAAGCAGATCAACGACGGATTGGGCCATGAAGCCGGGGATCAATTGTTGCGGCAAGTGGCCTATCGGTTGCGGAATGCGGTATCGGATACCGACGTCGTGGCCCGATTTGGGGGCGATGAGTTCGTCATTTTGCGGATGGGCGTGTCGGATCCGGAGGAAGTGAGAACGCTCACCTTGCGCATCTTGGCCGAGATCGAGCGGCCCTTTGAGCTGAACGGGCAGACGTACTTTATCGGCGGCAGCATCGGTGTCAGCTTCTATCCGCGGGACAGCACCGAGCGGGATACGCTGATCAAATATGCCGACCTGGCCATGTACAAGGCGAAAGAAAATGGCGGCGGCATCGTGTTTTACGAGACCGACATGGAAGTGCCCGGTTCCCAACGGATGAAAATCGAGACGATGTTGCGAAAATCGATTCAACAACCGGATTTCCAATTGTATTACCAGCCGCAGATGACACCGGCCGGCGACATTATCGGAGTGGAAGTGCTTATCCGCTGGGGTCCCGACGGCGAGTGGATTCCGCCGGAGATGTTCATTGCCGTGGCCGAAGATACGGGGCTGATCAAACATCTGGACCGCTGGGTGTTGTTGTCGGCGTGCCAGCAGTATTTGGAATGGCAGCCCGTGTTGAACCGGCCGCTTCGTCTGGCGGTCAACATCTCTTCCAAACAACTGCAACAGGATGATTTCGCCGACTATGTCCGACACGTGTTGCAAGTGACGAAGATTGAACCGAGCTGCCTCGAATTGGAAATTACGGAAAACGCGTTTATTGACCAGCCGAAGCGGGCGATCGGCCTGCTCAAAAACTTAAAGAAGATGGGGGTGCGCATTGCCATCGACGATTTCGGAGCCGGATATTCGTCGCTGGTGTATTTGCGGGATTTTCCCGTGGACACGTTGAAAATCGACCGGAGTTTCATTAAAAATTTGGAAAACTGCCCGGCCACGTTTGCCATCGTCAAGGCGATTTTGCAAGTGGCCCACGATTTGGGCATCGAGGTGGTGGCCGAAGGGGTGGAGACACCCCGACAAAAGGAGATCTTGGACCGGATGCGGTGTCACGTGCTGCAAGGGTATTTGTTCAGCACCCCCATGTCTGCCAACGA
>PKQY01000013.1 GCA_017577895.1 Bacillota bacterium | reverse complement strand
GAGCGACCGCGCCCTCACCGGGGTGTTTTTCTTTTGACAATGAACTTTTGACAATGAAATTTAATGGAGTTCTTGAAATGCTGCCAGTTCAAACAAGTCGCATAAGTGGTATAATGTTTTACACTGGACAATTTTGAACACACAGGAGGGTGGAACCGATGGGAAAACTGGAAGGAAAAGTGGCCATTGTGACGGGAGCTGGCCGAGGAATCGGCCGGGAGATCGCCCTGTTGTTGGCCAAAGAAGGTGCGAAGGTCGTCGTCAATGATTTGGGCGGCGGACCCGACGGCGTCGGCAACGACGTCCAAGTGGCGGATAAAGTGGTACAGGAAATTCGCGAGGCCGGCGGGGAAGCGGTCGCCAATTACGATTCGGTGGCCGAGTTTGAAAATGGGCAAAAAATGGTACAGCAAGCCTTGGATGCTTTTGGCCGGTTGGACATCGTCGTGAACAACGCCGGCATCGTGCGGGATCGCATGATTTTCAACATGACGGAAGAAGAATGGGATGCCGTCATCCAAGTGCACTTAAAAGGCAGTTTCAATTTGACGCGGGCGGCGGCTCCCATTTTCAAGCAACAAAAGAGCGGGCGGTTCATCAACTTTACCTCCACCTCCGGATTGATCGGCAATGTCGGACAAGCCAACTACGGCGCAGCCAAAATGGGCATCGTCGGACTGACCAAAATTACGGCACTGGACATGGCGCGGTATCATGTGACCGCCAACGCCATTGCTCCCTTTGCATGGAGCCGGTTGATCGGGACCATTCCGACGGACACCGAAGAACAGAAACGTCGGGTGGAGAAGTTACAAAAAATGTCACCGGCCCATATTGCTCCCTTGGTGGCCTTTTTGGCCAGTGACGAAGCCGCCGATGTTACGGGACAGATTTTTGGTGTGCGCGGCAAGGAAATCATCCTCTTTTCGCAACCTCGGCCCATTCGTTCGGCCTACAATGCGGAAGGTTGGACCGTCGAATCGATTGCCCAGATCGTCAAGCCGGCGTTTCAAAACAGTTTTACGCCGCTGGAAGTGTCGGCCGACGTGTTCCCGTACGACCCGCTGGTATGAATGCCGGCATGGATGAGGGATTGGAGGAAATGGACGAGCAGGAGGGATATCCGTGAATGAAAGCGTTTTGATGGAGAAAAGGGAAGGCGTTGGCGTCATTGTGCTCAATGAGCCGGCCACGCTGAATGCGTTGAGTCCGTCGGTCAAAGACGGATTGCTCCATGCCTTGGATGCGCTGGGAAAGGATCCGGAGGCGAAAGTGCTGGTCCTGACAGGGCGGGGCAGGGCATTTTGTGCCGGCGGCGACATTCGCGCCATGGGAGGGCTTGCGACGCCCCTCGAAACCAAATCCCACATGGATGAAGCCGCCCAAATTGTGAAAAAACTCGTTCATCTAGACAAACCCATCATCGCGGCCGTCCAAGGGTACGCCGTCGGTGCGGGGTTCAGTCTCGCCTTGGCCTGTGATCTGATCGTGGCGGAAGAAGGGGCCAAGTTTGGCCTGGCATTTAAAGATGTTGGCCTCATTCCCGACTTAGGATTGCACGCTTTCCTGTTGAAGACCGCTTCGCCTTGGAAAATCAAGGAATGGATTTGGAATGGTGCCATGATTTCCGCCGAAGAAGGGCAGCAGTACGGGTTCGTCAACCGGCTGGTCCCCCAAGGACAAGGCTTGACTTCAGCCGAGGAGTGGGCCCGGGAATTGGCCCAGGGACCGTTGAAGGCGTATCAGCTGACAAAATCCATCCTTCGCCGGATGGCGGCACAGGAATTGGAACAAGTGTTGGAGCTGGAAAATTACGGCCAGTCGGCCTTGCGTCAGACGAAGGACCATCAAGAAGGGGTTCAGGCTTTTCGAGAAAAACGGCCGCCGCGGTTCATCGGAGAATAGGCCGATGGAATGTTTTCAATTGCACAATGATTGTGTTAGAATGATTGCCTACAAGATGGATATGTGAAGATGGGGAGTGTGGGACATGCGTGATGTCGTCATCGTCGAGGGGGTGCGCACGGCCATCGGACGGATGGGCGGCACGTTAAAAGATGTGGAGCCCGATTTTCTCGCCGCCCATGTCATCGAGGAGTTGTTGCGACGGACCGGTGTGGACGGTTCCATGATCGACGAGGTCATCTTGGGCCATGTCAAGCAAAGCGCCGATCATCCGAACATTGCCCGAAAGGCGGCACTGCGGGCCGGCTTGCCCATCGAGGTGCCGGGATATACGGTGCATCGGCAATGCGGGTCCGGTTTGCAGGCCATCAACAACGCTGCGCAAGCCATCATGTGTGGCCTGGCCGATATTGTGATTGCCGGGGGCACGGAAAGCATGAGTACCGCGCCGTATTATATCCGCGGGTTGCGCTTTGGACTGCAGGCAGGCAACGGTGTCGTCTGCGACCCGAACACCGAAAGTCAACCGAAAGCGCAGCCGGAAGAAGTTTGGGGGCACTTGACCATGGGCCTGACGGCGGAAAACTTGGCTGAAATGTACAACATCAGCCGCCAGGAACAAGATGAATTTGCCCTCCGCAGTCAAGAACTGGCGCAACAAGCCATTGAAGCGGGTCGTTTCAAGGAGGAAATTGTTCCTTACGAAGTGAAAGGACGAAAAGGTTCCGTCATCTTTGAAGTGGACGAACATCCACGAAAAACATCGCTGGAAGCGCTGTCGAAATTGCCGCCCGTCTTTAAGGAAGGGGGAACGGTTACGGCCGGCAATTCCAGTGGGCGAAATGATGCCGCCGCCGTCATGTTGGTCATGTCCGGGGAAAAAGCCGAAGAATTGGGACTGGAGCCGAAAATGCGCATCGTGGCGCAAGCCGTGGCCGGCGTGCGGCCGGACATCATGGGCATCGGACCGGTGCCCGCCACGCAAAAAGCGTTGAAACTGGCCGGCCTGACGTTGGATGACATCGACTTGATCGAACTGAACGAGGCCTTCGCGGCTCAGACGTTGGCGTGTGTGAAAGAAATGGGCATTGACATGAAGAAGCTCAACGTCAATGGGGGAGCCATTGCCCTGGGGCATCCGCTGGGTGCAACATGTACCATTTTGACGATTAAATTGATGAATGAAATGCGGCGTCGCGGCAGCAAGTATGGGTTGGTGACGGCTTGCATCGGAGGCGGATTGGGTATCGCCACCATTTTTGAAAACTTGCAAGTTTAGCTTAATGGAGGCTTGGCAGGGTGCCAAGCCTTCTTATTTGCCAAAATGCTATTTCACCCTCCCGATTAGCCAAGCCCAAGTTCGGTATGATATAATGGGCGTGTTACAGAGGACAGAACTGTTACATGAGCGAACATCGCGAAATTTGCAAACGGAGAGGGAGTCGGAAATGAGACTGCACGAACTGAAAGATTTGATTCGGGTCATCGACGAATCGAACATTCAAGAATTCAAGTATGAAGAAGACGGCGTCAAAGTCGTCCTGAAAAAATCGGCGCAAGGGATCGTGACCATCCCGGCGACGGCGCCAGAACCGGCGGCCAAACCGGCGGAAGCACCGGCCAAGCCAGCAGCAGAACCGGTGGCGGCGCCTGCTCAGCCCGCAGCTGCTCAACCGGCCCCAACACCGACACCGGCCAAACCCTCGACCCCGGCCGTATCCGTTGAAAATGATGAAGAATTGCATCAGATCGTCTCGCCGATGGTCGGGACGTTTTATCGGGCACCGGCACCGGATGCGCCGCCTTACGTGGAAGTGGGCGATTACGTGACCGAAAAAACGGTGGTTTGTATCGTGGAAGCCATGAAATTGTTCAATGAAATCGAAGCGGAAGTCAACGGGGAGATCGTCGCCATTCACGCAGAAAACGGTCAACTGGTCGAATTTGGTCAGCCTTTGTTCACGGTGAAAGTGAAGAAGTAGAAAGCGGGGAAGGCACATGTTGCGCAAAGTACTGATCGCCAATCGCGGGGAAATTGCGGTGCGCATCATTCGGGCGTGCCGGGAACTGGGGCTGCAGACGGTGGCGGTATACTCCGAGGCGGACAAAGACGCCCTACACGTCCGGTTGGCCGATGAGGCGTATTGTATTGGACCGGCCATGGCGAAAGACAGTTATTTGAACATCACCAACCTGTTGAGTGTCGCCACGCTGACCGGCTGCGACGCGATTCATCCGGGGTACGGATTTTTGGCAGAAAATGCCGATTTCGCCGAACTGTGTGCGGCTTGCAACATCACGTTTGTCGGTCCCAGTCCGGAATCCATTGCCAAAATGGGCGACAAAGCCACGGCGAAAGAAACGATGAAGGCCGCCGGGGTTCCGGTCTTGCCCGGGACCGAAGGCGTGATCCGGGACGTGGAAGAAGCCCTGGAAGTCGCCGAGCAAATCGGTTATCCTGTCATTATCAAAGCAACGGCCGGTGGCGGCGGGCGGGGGATGCGCATTGCCCGCGACCCTGAAGAGTTGAAACAAGGGGTGCAGACGGCCCGTCGGGAGGCGGAAAGTGCTTTCGGCGATCCGGGAGTGTACATTGAAAAGTACTTGGAAAATCCCCGCCATATCGAGATTCAAATTATGGCGGACCAACACGGCAATGTCGTCTATCTCGGGGAACGGGATTGTTCGATTCAACGGCGGCATCAAAAGCTGATTGAAGAGGCGCCTTCCCCAGTCATGACACCGGAATTGCGTCAGGCCATGGGCGAGGCGGCCGTGAAAGCGGCCCGGGCGGTCGATTACGTCGGTGCGGGGACCATCGAGTTCTTGGTGCAAGACGGTCAGTTTTACTTTATGGAAATGAACACCCGCATCCAGGTGGAGCATCCCGTGACGGAGTGGGTGACCGGATTTGACTTGGTGAAGGAACAGTTGCTGGTGGCCCAAGGAGAACAGTTATCGTTTCGGCAAGAGGACGTGAAATTGAACGGCTGGGCGTTGGAATGCCGGATTAACGCGGAAAATCCGTGGCAAAATTTCCGGCCTTCGCCGGGCGTCATCCACACGTATCTGCCTCCGGGTGGAATCGGTGTCCGGGTGGATAGTGCCGTATTTCCGGGATATACGATCCCGCCGTATTACGATTCGATGATTGCGAAAGTCATCACGTGGGGAAGAGACCGGGAGGAAGCCATCGCGCGCATGCGGCGGGCGTTGGAAGAGTTTGTCATCGACGGTGTCGACACGACGATTCCGTTTCATTTGGCCGTGTTGCAGCACCCGAAATTTGTCGCCGGCGATTTCAGCACCAAGTTTCTCGAAGTGGAAACTATTACAAAACCGTGATGGTTTTGGTCTGACGAATTTTCCGCAAAGGGGTGCGGAACAATGGAAGCGTACGTTCCCGATTACGTCCGTTCCGATTTGGGAAAAGTGGAAATTGATACCGGGGTCATTCGCATCATCGCCGCCTTGGCCTGTCTCGAGGTAGACGGCGTCGCCGCCATGAGCGGCGGCGGCTGGATGGAAGATTTGGCCGACTGGTTCAATAAAAATCTCTCCAAAGGGGTCACGGTGGTCATGAACCAAGACCAAGTGACCGTCGATTTGAAAGTGGTGGCCAAGTATGGCCATCCGTTGCATCAAGTGGGACGGGATGTTCAAGAAAAGGTTCGGTATGCCGTCGAATCCATGACCGGGTTGACGGTCAAAGCCGTCAACGTAACCATTGTCGATGTGCAATTTGATGGCGTTTCAGAAGAAACGCATTGAGGGTTGGTTCGATGATGCGAGCGTGGGATCGGCTGTTGTTGGCCTTGGGCGGGCTGTTGTTCATGGCGGGCGCGGCCGTTTTTGCCGTTTGGCTGTTTCATCCGGAAGCGATGGAAACGTTTTTTTCCCAGTTGGCCGCCCTGCGGCGCACCGTCGGCGGCTATTGGGGCCTGTGGACGGTGCCCGCTTTGCTCTTTTTGCTCGGCGGGCGGATCGTTTGGGTTGCCTTCCGTCGTCCGCCCAGGGTCAGCGGTGTTTTTCAAGTCAATGAATTGGGGACGTTGACCATTACCCGGGAGTCCATCGAAAACTTGGTACAACAGGCGTTGGCCCAAATTCGCGGCATCGTTGTTCAATCGTTGCGCATCAAGACCAATGAGGCGGGAGAGATCCAAATTACGCTCACGTTGAATGCCGACGGGGAGCAAGACTTTCCGAATTTAGTGGAAGCGGTGCAATCAAAGGTCAAAGAACGGGTTGAACGGATTACCGGCATCCCCGTCCGGGCCATTCACGTGGAGATTGCCAAGGTTCAACACCGTCCCGCTTCGCCGGTCGCAAAACCGAGGGTGGAGTAACGGTGAAGCGGTTACTGGAAAAATGTTGGAATGAGCATCCCGGGAAATGTTTGGGCACGCTGTTCGGCGTTTTGCTCGGCCTGTTGTACCTATTGTTTGGCTTTTGGCGCATGCTGGTGGTGGCGCTGCTTATTTTGGGCGGGTATTATATAGGAAAAAAGGCGGATGAAAAAGAGCGGTTGCGGGATGTGCTGGCGCGCATTTTACCGGATCACTTTTTTCGCGACGATGTGTGACAGTCACCGACATGGGGTGACTTCTTTCATTATAAAGGAGTGAGCACCTTTGCCGATGCCTAGGAGAAAGGCGCGGGAGCAAGCGCTGCAAGCGTTATACCAAATTGACCTGACCGGCATTAAACCGGAAGAAGCTTTAGAGGCCCTTTACCCGGAAACTCCGGTGCCGGAGGGGATCGATCCGTTTCTCGTGAAGCTCGTCTATGGCACGACCAAGCATTTCCAGCAACTGGATCCGTTGATTCAGCAGCATCTGATCGGATGGGACTTGCGCCGGTTGAGTGTGGTGGACCGGAACATCATGCGCCTGGCCCTCTTTGAAATGATCCATCTCGACACGCCGGTGCCGGTCGTGTTGGACGAAGCGGTGGAGCTGGCGAAGACGTTCAGTACCGACGAGGGACGCCGATTCATCAACGGAGTTTTGTCGTCGGCCAGCCGCCACATCCAAAAAGAGGCCCTGGCTCCGGACGAAGAACAGTCCTAAATCGTCCGCGGGGTGCGCAAGGGGGCCGCTGGTTGTGTACATATTAGGGTTGGATACGAGCGCCTACCGCACGTCGGTCTGTGTGATGGACCAACAGGGGGACATCCTGTGGGATGAGCGGCGTTTGTTGGAGGTCAAGCCCGGCAGTCGCGGCTTGCAACAGTCGGCAGCCGTCTTTCAGCACGTCAAACATTTGCCGGAATTAATCCAAGGGTTGTATTTGGCCCCGGGGCAAGTGTTGGCCGTGGCGGCCAGCGCGGCGCCGCGCCCGCTGCAAGGTTCTTACATGCCGGTGTTTCAAGTGGGGGCCAGCTATGCCCGCTGGTTGGCCCAATGGTTGCAGGTGCCGTCTTTCATGACGACCCACCAAGAAGGGCACATCGCGGCTGGCATTTGGGCTTTGGGTGAAACGGGACGACGCTTGGAACAGTTGCCGGCTTTTTTGGCGGTTCACGTCTCCGGCGGCACGACCGAACTGTTGTTGGTGCAACCGCATGAAACGGGATATCGGGTGCGGGCGGTCGGCGGGACGACCGACCTGTATGCCGGCCAGCTCATCGATCGCGTTGGCGTCGCATTGGGCCTGTCGTTTCCGGCCGGACCGGCGTTGGAACAGTTGGCGGCGCAGCAAGAGGAGGACCAAGGCCTACGAATTCCGTCGTCGGTGAAAGGGACGAACCTCAGCTTTTCCGGCCCGGAAACCCATGCCCTCCGACTCGTCCAAGCGGGAGCGCCGCCAGCCGCTGTTGCCCGGGCGGTGGAAGTGTGTGTGGCCAACAGTTTGGAAAAGGCTGTCCGCAACGCGTTTGATGCCGGATACCCGAAGACCGTTTTGTGGGTCGGCGGGGTCATGGCCAACCGTTTCATCCGGCAACGGCTCAAGGAACGGCTGGAACGGCCGACGGTGGGAGCCGACTGTCATTTTTGTCCCCTCGAATACAGCGGGGACAATGCATGCGGTGTCGCATGGATAGGTTGGAAACAGTGGCGCAGTGACCATGTTCAAGGAAGGAGAATGACATGACGGCGCGATTGATCGACGGCAAATCGATGGCCCAACAGATCCGTTTAGAAGTGAAAGAAACGGTTTCGCAATGGAAAAACAACGGTTTGACGCCCGGGTTGGCCGTCATTTTGGTAGGGGATGATCCGGCATCGGCGACGTACGTGCGCAACAAGGAAAAAGCGTGCCAAGAAGTGGGCATCCGTTCCGTCGTCCACCGTCTGCCGGCATCGACCCGGGAAGAGGAACTGTTAGCGCTCATCGGCACCCTCAACGAGCAGCCGGACATTCACGGGATTTTGGTGCAACTGCCTTTGCCGCCGCACATTCGGACCGACCGGGTCCTGGAGCATATCCATCCGTTTAAAGATGTGGACGGTTTTCATCCGGTCAACGGGGGAAAATTATTGGTCGGTCAAGAAGGTATTTTCCCGTGTACCCCCATGGGCATCATGGAGATGTTGAAACGGGAAGGCATTCCGGTGGCTGGCCGGCATGCAGTGGTGATCGGCCGGAGCCACATTGTCGGCAAACCGGCGGCGTTGATGCTGCTTCAAGAACATGCGACGGTGACGGTTTGCCACTCCCGGACGCCCGATTTGGCGTCTTTTACCAAACAAGCGGACATTCTCGTCTGTGCGGTCGGAAAAGCGGAAATGATCCGGGGCTCCATGATCAAACCGGGGGCTTGCGTCATCGACGTGGGCATCAACCGCAAGGCGGACGGGAAGCTGGTCGGCGATGTGGCCTTTGAGGAAGCCGTTCAAGTGGCCGGGTGGCTGACGCCGGTGCCCGGGGGCGTTGGGCCCATGACTATTGCTATGCTGTTGAAAAATACGCTTGCTTGTGCCCGCATGCAAGCGGAAGGTGCCAAGAAAAAGGGATGATGGTCGAGGCGTATTCGGTCAGTGAGCTGACCCAGATTATCCGCAGCCGCATTGAACAAGAGCCGCGACTGAAGGACGTTTGGGTGCAAGGGGAGATTTCGAACTTTACCCATCACCGTCGGGGACATATGTATTTCACGCTGAAAGATGAAACGAGCAAAATTCGGGCCGTCATGTTTGCCGGGTATAACCGCTTCCTCACCTTTCGGCCGGAAGACGGCATGAAGGTGTTGGCCCGGGGTACGGTGAGCGTCTATGAACGGGACGGGCAGTACCAGTTGTATGTCACGGCCATGCAACCCGATGGGATGGGCAGTTTGTACTTGGCCTTTGAACAGTTGAAAAAACGTCTGGCGGCTGAAGGCCTTTTTGCCCCCGAGCGAAAAAAACCGCTGCCGTCCTTTCCGCGGGTCATCGGCGTGATCACCTCATTGTCGGGGGCGGCCATTCGGGACATCATCACCACCATCCAACGGCGTTACCCGGTCGCGCGCATCATCATCGCACCGGTAGAAGTGCAAGGCGAGCGGGCAGTCCCCACCATCGTGCAGGCGTTAGAAATCATGAACCGGCGACAGGAGGCCGACGTGCTCATCGTCGGCCGAGGCGGCGGTTCCATCGAAGAATTGTGGGCGTTCAATGAAGAAGCCGTCGTCCGGGCCATCGCTGCTTCCAAAATTCCGGTCATTTCGGCGGTGGGACACGAAACCGATGTGACCATTGCCGACTTTGCGGCCGACGTACGGGCTGCGACGCCGACGGCCGCCGCCGAGTTGGCGGTGCCCCTTTATAGCGAAATCGTCGCCCGCATCGATCAATGGCACACCCGCTTGGTCCGGGCCATCCACCGACGGCTGGCTCAGGAGACGGAACGGTTGCAGCGCATCGAGCAATCCACCTCCTTGCGGCGGCCGGAGATGCTCATCGGCCGCCAGGAACAACGGCTCGATCATTTGTTGGACCGGCTTCGTTTCGCATTGCAGGCGCGGGTCCATAGGGCCACCGTCTCGCTGCAACAGGCGGAACACCGCCTTTCCCGCCTGCATCCCGGCGTCCGCCTGAGTCGGGAGTCGGAACGGCTGCAGTTGCTCCGGTATCGATTGGAACGGGGCGTGCAAAGCCATTTGGAACGAAATCAACACCGTTTAGCCGTCCATTTGCGCCAAATGGACGCCCTCAGTCCATTGAAAGTGATGCAGCGGGGGTATGCCCTCGTTTATTCCGAGACCGGGACGTTGGTGCGCTCCACACGCCAAGTGCATCTTGGGGAACTGTTGAAAGTCCGGTTGCGCGACGGTGTGTTGGATTGCCAAGTGTACAGCATCCAAGAGCCGCCGTCGGCGGAAATGGGAGAGTTGGACCGGGCCGGAGGTGAGACGGAGAGTGCAACAGGATAAGTGCGAGCTGGAGCAGTTGTCGTTTGACGAGGCCATGCGTCGGCTGGAAGAAGTCGTCGAAAAACTGGAACAAGGCGAAATTCCGCTGGAACAGTCCATCGCTTTGTTTCAGGAAGGCATGCAGTTGGCTCGGCTGTGCCATCAGAAGCTGGCCGATGTGGGCCGCAAAATCGAGGTGCTGGTCAAGGAAAACCAAGAATGGCAAGTGCGTCCGTTCCATGAGGAGGATTCCGATTGACACTCGATGCTTATTTGCGCGTGCGCGTGGACGCCATCAACCGGTTTTTAGAGCAATTGGGGGACAGGCCGGATTTTCGGCAAGAGGTGCCGCCCGTGTTGCGGGAAGCCATGAACTATTCGTTGCTGGCCGGCGGGAAACGCATTCGCCCCTTGCTGACGTTGGCGGCGGCAGAAGCGGTCAGCGGCCAATGGGAAAAGTGGCTGCCTTTTGCGGCGGCCATTGAGTTGGTGCATACGTATTCGTTGATTCACGATGATTTGCCGGCCATGGACGACGACGATTTCCGCCGCGGAAAGCCCACGAATCACAAAGTGTTCGGCGAGGCGATGGCCATTTTGGCCGGCGACGCGCTGTTGACCCACGCCTTTACGCTGATCGCCCGGGCTGGCCGGGAACAGGACGTCGATGCCGACATCGTCCTCCAGGTGATGGAAGAACTGTCCTGGGCCGCAGGGCCGGCGGGAATGGTGGGAGGACAGGTGCTCGATTTGCGCGCCGCTGACGGCAGTGGCGTGCCGGTAGAGGGCGACGCCGCTTCCTTGTTGGAGCAGATCCATCGGAAAAAAACGGCGGCCCTCATTCGCGCCTGTGTCCGGATCGGCGGCCTGTTGGGGCAGGCCAATGCCCAACAGCTTCACGCGTTGTCAGTATACGGGCTGCACCTCGGATTGGCGTTCCAGATCCGGGACGACTTGTTGGACTTGACCGGTGAAACGGCCCTCATGGGCAAAACGGCCGGCAGCGATCAACGGGCGGGCAAGCTGACGTATCCGCGGCTGTTTGGCGTGGAGCAGACCGTGCGCCTCGTGCAGGAACATACGGAAGCGGCCAAACAGGCGCTCCAAGCGGTGAACATCCAAGGACAGTGGCTGTTGGAGATCGCCAACCGCTTGGCCGAACGGCTGTCTTAAACGGTTCTTGATTCAGGCCGCTAAATTTTGCAAGCATTGCCCCTCCCTTTTCGGGAAAGCTAAAAAGGGAGGTGAAGCAACGTGACCATCGGGACGAAGATGCAACAGACCATCGCCTCGGCTGAAAGCGTGAAAGCGAACCTGAAGACGTTTGCCCTTGAAACGCAAGATCAACAGGCGAAACAAATGTATCAACAATTGGCCCAGACTATGGAAAACGTCGTCAGTTCGCTGCAAAGCCGCATGAATTATATTGAGCAGGAAGAACCCCAGTATCGGCAAGGCGGATGAGGTTTCGTTGTGCCTCGCCTCGGCCCTGTGCTATAATAGGCGTCAAAAATGGAGTGGTGACCCCACTCCTTTTCCATTATCTTTTTCATTTTTTTGTTAAACTATTTACAGAACCGGATCTTTTCGGTAAAAGTTAAGGTGGCTAAGCCAAAGGGGCGTTTTTTCGAACGACAATAAGGAGGAAATGCGGATGCTCCTGGACCAAATTCAATCCCCGGCCGAATTGAAGAAGTTGCCTCGTCACCAATTGCCCCAATTGGCGCAAGAGATCCGGCAGTTCCTGATTGAAAAATTGTCAGTGACCGGCGGACACCTGGCGCCGAATTTAGGCGTGGTAGAATTGACGCTGGCATTACATATTTTATTTGATTCTCCAAAAGACAAAATCATCTGGGATGTGGGCCACCAAAGTTACATCCACAAAATCGTGACCGGCCGCAAAGACCAATTTGACACGTTGCGGCAATACAAAGGGTTAAGCGGATTTCCCAAGCGTTCCGAATCGGAACACGACGTGTGGGAAACCGGCCACAGCAGCACGTCTTTGTCGGCGGCGTTGGGCATGGCGGTGGCCCGGGATTTGAAAAAAGAAAAGTACGACGTGGTGGCCGTCATCGGCGACGGCGCGCTGACCGGCGGCATGGCCTTGGAAGCGTTGAACCACATTGGCCACGAAAAGCGGAAGATCATTGTCGTCCTCAACGACAACGAGATGTCCATCTCCCGAAACGTCGGGGCTCTGCACCATTATTTGGGGCGCCTGCGGACCGACAAACATTACACCCGCGCCAAAGACGAATTGGAATGGCTGTTGAAACGGGTGCCGGCCATCGGCGAGACGCTGGCCAAAACGGCGGAACGGCTGAAGGACACGTTGAAATATTTGGTGTTGGACGGCATTTGGTTTGAAGAACTCGGTCTGACGTACTTGGGACCGGTCAATGGACATTCGTTTGACGAACTGTTGACGACGCTGCAACAGGCCAAACGGCTGGACAAACCGACGTTGGTGCACGTCGTGACGGTCAAAGGAAAAGGCTACGCACCGGCGGAAAAAGACTCGGTTAAGTACCACGGCATCAGCCCGTACAAGATCGAATCTGGCGAAGTACTGAAGACGTCCGCGGCCCCCTCTTACAGCAGCGTGATGGCCAAGACGCTCGTGCAGTTGGCCGCCAATGATCCGAGCATCGTGGCCGTGACCGCGGCCATGGCCGGAGGAACCGGCTTGGATCTGTTTGCGGAAAAATATCCGGAGCGCTTCTTTGACGTGGGCATTGCCGAACAACACGCTACGACGTTTTGCGGCGGATTGGCCACCCAGGGCTTTAAGCCGGTGTTTGCCGTTTATTCGACGTTTTTGCAGCGGGCGTACGACCAAGTCATTCACGACATTTGTCGGCAAAATTTGCACGTCGTCTTCATGGTGGACCGGGCCGGCCTGGTCGGCGCCGACGGCGACACCCACCAGGGCGTGTTTGACATCGCCTTCTTGCGGGTCATCCCCAATATGACGGTGATGATGCCGCGGGACGAAAACCAGTTGCGCCATATGGTGTATACGGCCTTGTATCACTGCGACGGGCCGGTGGCGGTCCGCTATCCCCGCGGCAACGGACTGGGCCTGGAACCGGAAGAGCCCCGGGCGATCCCCATCGGCCAGTGGGAAGTGTTGCGGAAAGGGAAACGGGTGGCGCTTTTGGCCGTCGGACCGATGGTGGAAGTGGCTTTGAAGACCGCCGACTTGTTGCGGCAACACGGCATTGAACCGACGGTCATTGACGCCCGATTCCTCAAGCCGATGGATGAGGAACGGTTGGCGGCGTTACCCAAAGATCACCATTTGGTGGTGACGTTGGAAGAGGCCACGCGGCTGGGCGGATTTGGAAGTGCGGTCTTGGAATGGTACGCCGATCAAAAGTGGGACGTGCAGGTGGAAATCATCGGTTTGCCCGATCGCTTCATCGAGCACGGCAGTACGGCCCAGTTGCGGAAAGAGGTTCGCTTGACGCCGGAAGACTGTGCGCTCCGCGTGCAACAATTGTTGTTTCAACAACGGCCCGATGTGTGGCGTGCCTGAAGCCAAAGGCAGGCGAAGATGTGTGACCGAGCAGACCAAAAAAATACGCATCGATCAGTGTCTGGTGGAACAAGGACTGATGCCGTCCCGGCAGAAAGCCCAAGCCGCCGTGATGGCCGGTATCGTGTATGTGAACGGCCAGCGGGTGGAGAAAGCGGGCACCAAAGTACCGGTGAACGCCACGGTAGAAATTCGGGGTGAAGTCTGTCCGTACGTCAGCCGAGGCGGTTTGAAACTGGAAAAAGCCCTTCAGACTTTCGGCATTTCCCTGGAGGGGGCCGTCGTGTTGGACGTCGGCGCCTCCACCGGCGGGTTTACCGACTGTGCCTTGCAACACGGTGCCCGCCTCGTGTATGCCGTGGATGTCGGTTACGGCCAGTTGGATTGGAAATTGCGTCAAGACCCGCGGGTCGTCGTCATGGAAAGGACCAACTTTCGCCATTTTCAACCGGAACGGCTTGTTCACGGGTTGCCCGATTGGGTCACCATGGACGTGTCTTTCATTTCGGTTCGCTTGCTTTTTCCGGTTCTGGCTACGTTTTTGCCGGCGGGCGCGCACGTCATTACGCTGCTCAAACCCCAGTTCGAGGCCGGAAGAGAACAAGTGGGGAAAAAAGGGGTCATCAAAGATGCGGCGGTCCATGTCGACGTTTTGCACCCGCTTTTGGAGAATCTTTCCAGCCACGGTTTCCATCTCGAAGGTTTGACCTATTCGCCGATTAAGGGCGGGGACGGGAACATCGAATTTTTGGCGCTGCATCGGTTTGAACCTGATGAACCTCCGGCGGCCGTTCCTTTATCCAAAGTCCAAGAAGTCGTTTCCGCCGCGCATCAACAACTGTCCGCTTCATCAGCCCCCTTGCGGTCAGACGGGTCAGATGCAATGAGGTGACGAGATGGTCAATATCGGGATTTACGTCAACCCCACCAAGCCCCATGCACGGGAAGTCGCCAGCGAATTAGTTTCTCTGTTGCAACAATACGGCTGTGCACCGGTTCTGGAAAAAAGATCGGCGGAATTTTTGGCGCGGGAAGATTTAGCCCTGCCGTTGGAACAGTTCTATCCCCAGGTCAATCTCGTCTTCGTGCTGGGCGGCGACGGGACATTGTTGAGTGTGGCTCGTGCCTTGGCGCCGTATCCGATTCCGATTCTCGGCATCAATCTCGGTCATCTCGGATTTTTGTCGGAAGCCGAACCGCATAACTTGGCTGAAAGCGTCCAACAAATTTTGGCACGAAAGTACATCGTGGAAGAACGGATGATGTTGGAGACGCAGCTTTTCCGTCAAGGCCAACTCGTCCGTTCGTTTCACGCCTTGAACGATGTTGGTATCGCCAAAGGCTCCTTTTCGCGCATGGTGACCAACAAAGTGTTGGTCAACGGCACGTTTTTAGGCAAATATTCGGGGGACGGGGTGTTGATTTCCAGTCCCACCGGTTCTACCGCCTATTCGTTGTCGGCGGGTGGTCCCATTATTAGTCCCAATGTGGAAGTGCTCTTGTTTACCCCCATCGCCCCCCACACGTTGACGGCCCGCCCCATCGTGCTGGCGCCCAATGATGTGGTGGAAATCGAAGTGTTGTCCGATCACGAAGACCTCGGCTTGACGGTGGACGGACAGCTCGGCGTTCAGTTGCAGCAGCGGGATCGCATTTTGGTGCGGAAATCCCCGTATACAACGCTGCTCATCAAGTGGCGGGAAAATACGTTTTTTGAAGTGGTCCGGGAGAAATTACAAGGACAAATGAGAGAATTAGAGGATGGGAATGGGAAGTGAAGGCCAAAAGGCGATTGAAAATTCGCGAGATCATTGCGGAAAAAGATATTGAAACCCAGGAAGAATTGGCCGAAGCGTTGCGGCAAGCGGGATTTTCGGTCACCCAGGCGACCATTTCCCGCGACATCAAAGACATGGGCCTAGTCAAAATACCGACCGCCGACGGCCGGTACAAGTACGCATTGCCGGGGGAAAGAAGGGGCAGTGCGCTGCAAAAGTTGCGCCGGGCGCTGGAAGATAGTTTTGTCAAACTGGATTACACGGATCATTTTCTCGTCTTAAAGACGTTGCCGGGCAACGCCCACAGTGTCGCCGCCCTGATCGACTTGTTAGATTGGCCGGAAGTGATGGGCACCATCGGCGGTGACGACACGATTTTGATCATTTGCCGTGATCGCCAAAAGACCGAAAAAGTGGCGGAGTACATTTTGGAATTGTTATGACAGGTGAGGCCCATGCTGGCAGCGTTGCATTTGAAGCAGTTTGTCACGTTTGAAGAATTGCATTTGGCCTTTGGGCGCGGTTTGCACGTTTTGACCGGCGAGTCGGGCGCCGGCAAATCGGTCATTCTCGACGGCTTGCAACTGTTGCTCGGTCAACGGGGCTCCGCCGATTTCATCCGCCACGGTGCGGACAAAAGCCAGTTGGAGGCGCTGTTTACGTATTCCGCCGCCCATCCCGTCCGGGAAATTTTGCAGGCGGCCGGGGTGGAAGAAGAGCCGGAGGCAGACGGACAGACGTATTCCCTCGTCATTCAGCGGGAACTGACCCGGCAAGGCCGCAGCGTCTGCCGCGTCAACGGGCATCTTGTGCCACTGAGCCTGTTGCGGCAGTTGGGAAAGCGCCTTGTCAACACATACCGCCAGCACGAAAGTCAACAGTTTTTTGCGCCCCACGAGCAGCGCCAATGGCTGGATGGGCTGTTGCCGGATGAGGAAAAACAACGGTTGGACGCCTACCGCCGCCTTTGGAAAACGTACCGGCGGCGCCAAGAAGAATACGAACAGCTTCTGGCCCAAGAAAAGCAGGCCTTGCGACAGCAAGATTTGTATCGCTTCCAGCTGGAAGAAATCCGCTCGGCAGCACTGTCGGTTCACGAAGAAGAGCAGCTGTTGGAGGAACAAAAAAAATTGGCACATGCGGAAAAAATTGTTCATGCCTTCAACAGCGCCTATCACCTCTTGGCTGCTGACGGCGGTGCGACCGATCAGTTGGCCGCGGCGTTGGATCACGTGCAGCAAATTGTCCCTTACGACGGTGAGGCGGCGCCGCTGGTGGAATTGCTGCAACAAGCGTTTTTTGTTGCGGAAGAAGCGATGATCGAGCTGCGCCGGCGGAAAGAAACGGTCTATTCGGATCCCGAACGTCTGTCGGAAATTGAAGAACGAATCGCACTCATCAAACAACTAAAACGAAAGTACGGCGATTCCATCGCCGACATCCTGGCCTATGCCCAACACATCGAACAAGAACTGCATTGGTTGGAGCATCGGGAAGAGCGACTGGAGGAACTGAAACGCCGATTGGAGGAAGATGAAGCCCAATTGCTCCGCCTTGCGGCCGCCGTCTCCGAGGCCCGGCGCCGCGTGGCTCAAGCGTTGACGCCCCGCATTCAGCAAGCGTTAAATGAACTGCAATTGGAAAATTTTCAATTCGTCATCCAGGTAACACCCCGCGCCGCCGACGGAGCGGATCCGGTCCGCCGGCTGGACGGCGACGGCATGGACGATGTCCAATTTCTCGTCGCCCCCAACGGTGCCCCCGAACTGTTGCCGTTGGTCAAAGTGGCGTCGGGCGGCGAACTGTCCCGGCTGATGTTGGCTTTGAAGACCGTCGTTACATCACCGGACGTCGCGATGATCGATGAAGACCGCGCCGTTTCGGACGATGCGGTGACGATTGTGTTTGATGAGATCGACACCGGCGTGTCGGGTCAAAGTGCCCAAGCCGTGGCGGAAAAGCTGTGTCAATTGTCAAGGCAGCAACAAGTGTTGTGCATCTCCCACCAGCCCCAGGTCGTCTGCATGGCCGATGTCCATTTCTTGGTGGAAAAAGAAACGGGACCGGCGGCAGTGGCTTCCCGGGTCCACGAGCTCAATTGGAATGAGCGGGTCCACGCGCTGGCCCGCATGATGGAAGGCGATCATGTGTCGGACCTGACGTTGGCCCAAGCAGAAAACATGTTGCGGCGGGCGCAACAGTGGAAGCGGGAAATGGAAAAACAAGGATGAAAGTGGCTCCCTTGGGATATCCTATTAAGGACTGCGGATGTCCGAACCGATACACCCTCACGTCCGGTGGCAGGATTTGTGGTTTATAAAAGCACCGGCGGGCGGAGATCCTATGTTTACAGCGGGAAACAGCGACATGACCAACATGTTGGAGGGGATACGAGGGGTAAGGTGGGAGCGTGATTTTTTTGAAGCCACTGTGGGCAAAACGGTTGACCGGCCTCGTTTTGACATGCTTGTTGCTCGGCATCGCTTCTTGGACGTCATTTTTGGATATGAGTTTGATCCCGAATGAATTGCGGTTTTCCGCTGGTTCGGTTCAACAGTTGCCGAAGCTGCCGTTCACGACGGTTCACACGACGAACGCCGACGTGCTTTCCATCCAGGAGTCGGACGCCATCGCCGCATCAACGGCCTTTTCGTTCCAGGCGAATCAAACCGGCGAAGCTGCATTGAAAGTCAAGTTGTTTGACCGGTTGCCCATCAAAACGGTTCGCGTTGATGTGCTGCCGGATATCCGGCTGGTGCCCGGCGGACATTCCATCGGCGTCCAGTTGAAATCGGCCGGGGTGATGGTCGTCGGCCACCATCAATTTGAAAACACGGCTTACCAACAAGTTTCACCGGGCAAAAAAGCCAATATACAAATTGGCGATCTCATTGTCAAATTGAACGGAAAACCGATCGCTTCGGCGGAAGAATTCACCCGTCAAATTCAGGCAGCGGGAGAAAATGCCGAACCGGTCCAATTGGAACTGCTCCGGGGAAAAGAGCGGCTGCACCTGAGTCTTCAGCCGGAGCAAAACCGCATTTCCGGGAAATTTCAAGTGGGGTTATTCGTCCGGGATTCGGCCGCCGGAGTGGGGACGTTGACATTCTACCATCCGGAGAAAAAAGTGTATGGCGCTTTAGGTCATATTATTACCGACAATGACACACAAAAACCGGTGGTGGTCGGGGGCGGCAAAATCCTCCTTTCCCACGTTTCTTCCATCCAACGGGGAGAAAGCGGCACGCCGGGACAAAAACGGGCCTTTTTCTACCACGACAAGCCCATTGGCAACATTGAAAAAAATACGCCGTTCGGCATTTTCGGCCAGATGGAACGGATTCCGGACAACGGTTATACGACGGAACCCATGCCGGTTGCCTATTCGGAAGACGTGAAAAAAGGACCGGCCGACATTTTGACCGTCGTGGAAGGGGAAAAAGTGGAGAAGTACGGGATTGAGATTGTCGACGTGTTTCCGCAACGGTATCCAGCGACCAAAGGCATGATTATCCGCGTCACGGATCCGAAACTGTTGGAAAAAACTGGCGGCATTGTCCAAGGGATGAGCGGCAGTCCCATCATCCAGGACGGCTGTCTGGTCGGCGCGGTGACGCACGTCTTTGTCAACGACCCGACCTCCGGGTATGCGACGTTTATCGAATGGATGCTCCGGGATGCCGGATTGATTCCAGATTCTTCGGGGACAAACGAGATGTCCCCGAATTTTTTTGCAAAAGGGAAGGAATATCGACCCGATTGTAGAACTGTTATGTAAGTATGGGGAGTGAAAGTTAAGAATTTGCTGAATGGGCTCATCAAGACTTTGGGAGGGGTTTGTTTGGAGAAAGTACGTGTCATGATCGCCGATGACAACCGGGAATTTGTCTCCTTGCTGACCGATTTTTTGAGCAAGGAACCGCGGATTCAACTGTTAGGGACGTATTACAACGGAGATGAACTGCTGAAGGCCCTGGAGTCGGCCGACGAGCTGCCGGATATCATTTTGTTGGACATCATCATGCCGTACTTGGACGGACTCGGCGTACTGGAAAAAATGAAAGAGATGCGGCTGAATCCACGGCCCAAAGTGATCATGCTCACGGCATTTGGACAAGAATCCATCACTCAAAAAGCGGTGGAACTGGGGGCTTCCTACTACATTCTCAAGCCGTTTGACATGCCGTTGCTGTTGCAACGCATCTATCAAGTGGCCGCGTCCACGGCCCGGACCCACTCCCCGCAACATTTGGTGGAATCGACATACGTACAAGAGTCGGCCGCCGGTTACGGAAGCGGACATAACCCGGAGCGGGAATTGGAGATCAAAGTGACCGACGTGATTCACGAATTCGGTGTTCCTGCCCACATCAAAGGATACCTTTACTTGCGGGAAGCCATCATGATGGTGTACCACGAAATCGATTTGTTGGGCCACGTCACCCGCAAACTGTACCCCCGCATTGCGGAAAAGTACATGACGACGCCCTCGCGGGTTGAACGGGCCATTCGACATGCCATCGAAGTGGCGTGGAACCGGGGGAATCTGGAATCCATCGAAAAAGTGTTTGGCTATACCGTTCCTTACGACCGGACCAAGCCGACCAATTCCGAGTTCATCGCCATGATTGCCGACAAGCTCCGTTTGGAATTGCGAGCCGGATAAGTCTCCAGGTGGCGCATGACGAGGATGTCCACAAGCCAGTTTGGCGGACATCCTTTTATTTTTTTCCAACCGCTGAAATGAGGTATGGTTCCACCGGCGGGAAAAATACTACAACTGGAACCATATCCGTCTGTCGCGAGGCGAACGCGGTATGCAACACGTCGAAACGGAACCCATACGAACGGTGACTGCGGCCAAGACCCCCGAAAGTCATGCGCCTTTGGCGTTTTTCCTCACGGGGACGTGTGTCGTTGACCGTTCGACGAAACGGTTGTTAAAACGCATTCAATCGGGTCAAATTGCCGTTTTGTCCCACCAAGATCTCGATGAAACGGCAGCTTTGGAGTTGATTGAAAAAAACGTGTCCGCCGTCTTGAACGCGCGCCCGACGTTCAGCGGCGCTTTTGAGAGCAAAGGGGCTCGGTACTTGTTGGAAGCCGACATCCCGGTTTTTGACCTGCGGCATCCGCAGGACATCCGGCAATTTGTGGACGGGATGACGCTCTGGTTGACGGAAAGGGTTGTCGGATGTTGGAGCGGGAAGCGACCTTGCTCCCTGGCGGCCGTCCAACGCCTGACATGGGATTTGTGGCGCCGGCGATGGAACGACGCAAAAGCCAACCGGCTGACCCAATTTCTGAAGTTTGCTGAAAATACATGGCAGCATGCCTGCCGCGACATGAAACAGTTGTTAAAGCCGGTCGTCCGCCTTCCGCTGCGGACCGTCTTGACTGGACGCCCGGCGTTGATTGTCGTCCGCGGTCCGGATTACAAACGGGATTTGGTCATGCTCCGTCCGTACCTGGAACAAGTCCGGCCGGTTCTCATCGGCGTGGACGGCGGCGCCGATGCGCTGTTGGAGATGGGGTACCGACCGGATGTCATCGTCGGCGATATGGACAGTGTTTCTACGGAAGCCTTGCAATGCGGTGCCGAACTGGTCGTGCACGCCTATCCGGATGGCCACGCTCCCGGCAAAAGGCGGCTGGAGTTATTGGGATTGGAAGGGCATGTCTTCCCCATATTCGGGACGAGCGAAGATGCGGCATTGATGCTGGCGTACGAGAAAGGGGCAGAGACGCTCATCGTCGTCGGTTCCCATTCCAGCATGGTCGATTTTTACGAGAAAGGCCGACCGGGTATGGGCAGCACATGGCTGACCCGCATGTGGGTGGGGGACCGGCTCATCGACGCCAAGGGGTTTCACCAATTGTTGCAACCGTTTTACGGCGGTGAGCGTCCTTGGTGACGGCCATCGTTCCTGCATACAACGAAGCCGATTACATCGGCGAGACGTTGGCGGCCCTGCATGCCGCCCGGTGTTTTACGGACATCGTCGTCGTCGATGACGGCAGCTGGGACGACACGGGCCGCATTGCCAGCCAGTATGCGAGAGTAATTCGTCACCCGCAAAATCGTGGGAAAGGGGATGCCATCGCCACCGGGATGGCCCATGTGACGACCCCTTTCGTTTGCTGGGTGGATGCCGACTTGGGTCAAACCGCCATCCATATTCGGCACTTGTTGCCGCCGGTGCTCCGCGGTGAGGCGGATATGACCATTGCCCAGTTTCCCCCGTCCCGCCGTAAAGAAGGATTTGGCTTCCTCGTTTGGACGGCTTCACAAGGCATTTATCATTTGACCGGCCAGAGAATGGCGGCGCCGCTGTCCGGGCAGCGGGCCATGCGGAAGGACATCGTCGCTTCCCTCCGGTCTTATCCCCGCCGTTTCGGTTTGGAAGTGGGCGTGACGGTGCATCTGCTTCGCTCCGGCTACCGGCTGCAAGAAGTGCCGCTGCCCTTGTCCCATCGTCGTTTGGGCCGTAATTGGCGGGGGATGGTGCATCGGGGACGGGAATGGTGCGATGTGGTGCGGACTTTGTGGGAGTTGTCCCGGCAAACGTAAGGGGGGAAGAGGGGCGGTGAACGTCCTCCTGTGGATTGGTTGGGGAGTGCTGGGGTACGCCGGCGCCAAACTGCTGTATCCGGCGGTGGAACGGTTTTTGTACCATGTCGGCAGCCTCGAGGCGAATTATTTAGGCTGGGAAACCCCGGTCGGTGCCGGCCTGGTCGTCTATTTGACCGGCCTGGCCGCCGCCGTTGGGCAATGGTGGCTCATTCCGGAAGATTCGGTCCGACAGCTGCTTCCTTGGCTGTGGTTTGGAACCGGCGCGGCCGTGTTGGCCGGATGCTTAGACGATCGGTACGGGGAGAAGACGGTGAAAGGGTTAAAAGGGCATCTTCAATTTTTGTTCCAAAAAGGGACGCCGACGACGGGCTTGATAAAAGGGTACGTTTTTGTCACGGCCGGTGCCGTCATCGCCTTGACGTACAGTTTCAGTTTCTGGCACTGGATGCTGCTGACCGGCATGCTGGTCTTGTCGGTCAACACGTTCAACTTGTTGGACGTTCGACCGGGCCGGGCCATCAAAGGGTTTTTGTTGGCCTTTGTGGCGGTGGCGTTGTTTTCCTCCGATTCGTCGGCGGGATGGGCATGGGCCCCTTACCTGGGCGCCGTCTTGGCCGTCGGCCAATTTGAATTGCAAGAGCGGTGCATGCTGGGAGATGCCGGATCGAACTTGTTGGGCATGCTGTTTGGCTTTTGGCTTTTGGTGCAGCAAAATCTGTGGTTGACGGCCACTTTTTTCCTGCTGTTTGTCGGCTTGCATGTGCTGGCGGAAACGAGTTCCATCAGCCACGTCATCGAACGGGTCCGATGGTTGAAATGGGTCGACGGATGGGGCCGACAAAACTGACCTCACGACGGCGTTTTTTTCCGTTTCCGGTGCCGGTACCAAAAAAAGCCGCCCAAAAAAGACAATCCCAAAAGAAAAAGCGTCCCCCCGCCGACTAAGTGCCATACGAGCTGCCAGACGACTTCCGACGTCTCCAGACTGCCGTCGGGCTGCATTAAGTAGAATATGTAAAAGGCACTTTCCCTCAATAATGTCCAGCCGTAAGAGGCAACCAGCAACGGGATGAGCAAAATGCAGAGCACGATCAGTCGGCCGTAACGGTTCATCGGAACACACTCCTCTCGGCCCATTGTACCATAGATAACTTTACAATTTCCGCCACAGATCGGTACAATACTAAAAGAACGGCAAGTCCCGGAAAAGGAGTCGTTGCATGGTTGAGGTATTTCTAGCCCCAACAGTGGATTACGAGCGGGCGTGGCAATGGCAACAACATCGGGTTCAACAAGTGGCTGCCGGAGAAAAACCGGAAGCATTTTTATTGTTGGAACACCCCCACGTCATCACGTTGGGCCGAGGAAGTCATGCGGAACACATCCTGGTGACGGAAGATGAGCGGCGCCAACGAGGCATTCAGCTCATCGAAGTGGACCGGGGAGGCGACGTGACGTATCACGGTCCAGGCCAACTGGTCGGATATCCTATCCTGCGCTTTGCCCGGGATTCGTACGACGGTCGACGTTATTTGCGAGACTTGGAGGAAGTGCTGATCCGGGTGCTGCGGGATTTCGGCGTGGAGGCGACGCGGAAGGAAGGATACACCGGCGTTTGGGTCGAGAACGAAAAAATTGCCGCCATCGGCGTCAAACTCCATCGCACGAAAGACGGCGGTTTCGTGACGAGTCACGGATTTGCCATCAATGTACATACGGATTTGACGTATTTTCGCTATATCGTGCCGTGCGGGATTCAAGAATACGGAGTGACATCCCTTGATCAGTTGGGCATCGATAGTTCCATAGCGGCGCTTGCCGAGCGAGTAGTCAGTCATTTCCAGGACGTCTTTCAACGGACTGCCCGCATCATGAAAGTGAAAGAGTTGCCCGGCGATTAATGGACTAAAACATGGTCAGTCCGAAGGCGACGGAGGAGAGTAGCATAGTGAACACGACCAAGTAGATGACCCATTTCATCCAACGCCGGGGCATCGCCTTCACCTCCCATTGGTTGATGCCTTCCCTATCATGCTATCGCGCCAGGGGACCGTTTTCAAGCGCAACGTTAGAAACGAGGTGAACATCCATGGCCAACGAAACGTTTGTTGAACAATATGAAAAATGGCAGGAAAAGACGAAAAAATTGCTGGAAAAAGTGCCGGAGCGAAAAGAGCAGTTTGCGACGCCGTCAGGCATTCCCGTCGACCGCTTATATTTGCCGGAAAATCCCGATGATACGTATATGGAAAAATTGGGTTTGCCGGGTCAATTTCCGTTTACCCGGGGCATTCAGCCGACCATGTACCGGGGCCGTTATTGGACCATGCGGCAATATGCCGGTTTCGGCAGTGCCGAAGAAACGAATCAGCGCTTCCGCTACTTGTTGGAACAAGGACAGACCGGTTTGAGCGTTGCGTTTGACTTGCCGACGCAGATCGGGTACGACTCCGATGCCCCCATGGCCCGCGGCGAAGTCGGGAAAGTCGGCGTCGCCATCGACACGCTGAAGGATATGGAGCAATTGTTTGACGGGATTCCTTTGGACCGGGTCAGCACCTCCATGACCATCAACGCTCCAGCGGCCATTTTGCTGGCCATGTACATCGCGGTGGCAGAAAAACAAGGGGTCCCGCCGGAAAAATTGCAAGGGACCATTCAAAACGACATCTTGAAAGAGTATGCCGCCCGCGGGACGTACATTTTCCCGCCGAAACCTTCCATGCGCTTAATTACCGATATCTTCGCCTACTGTTCCAAACATCTGCCCAAATGGAACACCATCAGCATCAGCGGGTATCACATCCGGGAAGCCGGTGCGACGGCCGTTCAAGAAGTGGCGTTCACCTTGGCCAATGGCATTGCCTACGTGCAGGCGGCCTTAGACGCCGGGTTGGAAGTAGATGAATTTGCGCCGCGACTGGCTTTCTTCTTCAACGCCCACAACCACTTCTTTGAAGAAATCGCCAAGTTCCGGGCGGCTCGCCGCATTTGGGCCAAACTGATGCGGGAACGGTTCCGCGCGAAAAAGGAAAAATCGTGGCAACTGCGCTTCCACACGCAAACCGGCGGCTCCACGTTGACGGCGCAACAGCCGGACAACAACATCGTGCGGGTCACGCTGCAGGCGCTGGCGGCCGTGTTGGGCGGCACGCAAAGCTTGCACACCAACTCCCGGGACGAGGCGCTGGCGCTGCCGACGGAAGAATCGGCGCGGATCGCCTTGCGCACGCAACAAATCATCGCTTATGAGAGCGGCGTGGCCGACACGGTGGACCCGTTGGCCGGTTCGTATTTTGTGGAATACTTGACCGACCAGATCGAAGAACAAGTGTGGCGTTATTTGGAGAAAATCGATGAAATGGGCGGCGCCGTGGCAGCGGTGGAACAAGGGTTCATCCAGCAAGAAATTCGCCGTTCAGCCTATGAGACCCAAAAAGCCATTGAACGGGGCGAGCAAGTGGTGGTCGGCGTCAACCGGTTCCGCATCGAAGAGGAAACGCCGCCGCAACTGTTGCGCGTAGACCCCGCTGTGGAAGAAAAGCAGAAACAAAAACTGCAGGCCGTCCGGCAAAGCCGGGATGCCCAAGCGGTGCAAGACAGTTTGCAACGGTTGGAGCGGGCTGCTCGGGGGACCGACAACCTCATGCCCTACATTCTCGATGCTGTCCGCGCCTATGCGACCATCGGCGAAATTTGCGACACGCTGCGGAACGTGTTCGGCGAATACCACGCACATTAGAATACCAAGCACATTTAAGCGAGCCAGACCGGCAGTTAGGGACTTGAGGATAAGAGGAGTGAAGACGACATGTCAACCAATCCCATCCGCGTATTGGTGGCCAAGCCCGGCTTGGACGGGCACGACCGGGGCGCCTTGGTGATTGCCCAGGCGTTGCGGGACGCCGGCATGGAAGTGATTTATACCGGCTTGCGGCAGACGCCGGAGCAAATCGTCCAAAGCGCCATTCAGGAGGACGTGGACGTCATCGGCTTGTCGATTCTTTCCGGCGCCCACAACGAATTGGTGCCGGAAGTGATGCGGTTGTTGAAAGAAAACGGCGTGGATGACGTGCTGGTCGTCGTAGGCGGCGTCATTCCGGCAGAAGACATTCCGTTTTTGGAGTCGTTGGGCGTCAAACGCGTGTTTACACCCGGCACCTCGACGCAGGAAGTGGCCGAATTTTTGCGGCAAAACGTGAAGCGGAAAGACGCGTTCATCGTGACGGCTCCGGAACCGAAAAAAATGGCCCACTTGGGGGTTGCTGTCCGGGATTTGGATGCCGCCGTGGAACGCTATGCCCAGCTGGGATTCCGTTTGGTAGGACGGGAGAAGGTGGAAAGCGAAGGCGTTGAAGTCGCTTTTTTGCGCCTCGGCGAAAGCCGGGTGGAATTGTTGGCGCCCCTGCATGAAGAAAGTCCCATCGCCAAATTTCTCGCCAAGCGGGGGGAAGGGATTCATCATTTGGCCATAGAGGTGGAGAACATCGAAGAACAGCTGGCGGCGTACCGAGCGCAGGGCATCCAATTGATCGACGAACAGCCGAAGCCCGGTGCCCATGGCACGAAAGTCGCCTTTGTCCATCCCCGTTCGGTCCACGGCGTTCTTTTGGAACTTTGCCAGCCAGATCGCGCAACGAATGCATGATTTCACGAACGTTGGAGCATCCATAACGGTGATTGGGGAGGATCCAGGTGAGTACCGCTGTCGATAACGCGTCAAAAATGCTGGAAAAAATCGAGGATTTGCACCATCGCCGGCAAAAAGTTCTGCTGGGCGGCGGATACGAAAAAATCGACGCCCAACACCGCCGGGGCAAATTGACGGCCCGGGAACGGATTGACTTGTTGCTGGACGAAGGGACGTTTGTCGAACTCAACCCGTTCATCGAACATCGGAGCACCAATTTCGGCATGGATCAAGTGGAAGCCCCCGGAGAAGGGGTCGTCACCGGCTATGGGAAAATCGACGGGCGGCCGGTTTACGTATTTGCCCAAGATTTTACCGTCTTTGGCGGCGCCCTGGGGGAAATGCACGCGAAAAAAATCGCCAACATTATGGATTTGGCGGCGAAAAACGGCGCCCCCATCATCGGTCTGAACGACTCGGGCGGCGCCCGCATTCAAGAAGGCGTCATTTCCTTGGACGGATACGGTCATGTCTTTTACCGGAATTCCATTTATTCCGGGGTCGTGCCGCAAATTTCGGTCATCATGGGTCCCAACGCCGGCGGGGCCGTCTATTCGCCGGCGATTACCGATTTCGTGTTCATGGTTGAAAAAACGAGCCAAATGTTCATTACCGGCCCGAAAGTGATCCAGGCCGTGACCGGCGAGAAAATTTCCGCCGAAGATTTGGGCGGTGCCCGGGTCCATGCCACCATCAGCGGCAACGCCCATTTTACGGCGCCGACCGAAGAGGAAGCGCTGCAAATGGTGCGCCGCCTCTTGAGTTTCCTGCCGCAAAACAACCGGGAGCAGCCGCCGCGGGGAGAGCCGGTGGAAGACGACGGTTGGAATGAAGAGCTCATCGACGTGGTGCCGGTGGAAGGGACGAAGGTGTACGACATCCGGGAAGTCATCTTGCGCGTCGTCGACAAAGGCGATTTCATGGAGGTCCACGAGCGGTTTGCCCGGAACATCGTTGTCGGGTTTGCCCGGATGAACGGCTATCCGGTGGGAATCGTCGCCAACCAACCGAAAGTGATGGCCGGCGGTTTGGACATCGATTCTTCCGACAAGCTGGCCCGCTTTGTCCGGTTCTGTGACGCCTTCAACATCCCGATCATCACGTTCGAAGACGTGACGGGCTTCTTCCCGGGCGTCAACCAGGAACACCGGGGCATCATCCGCCACGGGGCGAAAATTTTGTATGCCTATTCGGAAGCCACCGTGCCGAAAATTACGGTCATTTTGCGCAAAGCGTACGGCGGTGCTTACGTGGCCCTTAACAGCAAGGCCATCGGCGCCGACGTGGTGTATGCTTGGCCCAACGCAGAAATTGCCGTCATGGGGCCGGAAGGGGCGGCCAACATCATCTTCAGCAAAGAAATCGAACAGAGCGATCAACCGGAAGTGACCCGGGCTGCCAAAATTGCCGAGTATCGGGAAAAGTTTGCCAATCCGTACGTCGCCGCTGCCCACGGTATGGTGGATGACGTCATCGATCCGCGGGAGACGCGGAAAAAATTGTTGCAGGCGTTGGAAATGTTGCGCAACAAACAAGAAACGCGCCCCTGGAAAAAACACGGCAATATCCCGCTGTAACTGCCTGGCGTAGACAGCAAAGCAACAGGAAAAAGGACGGAGTGCCGATGATCCGATGGCAGATCGGTGAAGTGGTGGACATTGTTGCGGATTGGGGGGCCATTCAGGAATTGCGGGTTCAGGTGGAAGGGCGCCTGGAAAAAGCCTGGAATTTTCCTGAACTCATCGGTCCGGTGGCCAAAGGCGAGACGGTGTTGTTAAATACGACCGCCGTGCACTTGAAATTGGGCACCGGCGGATACCACCTGGTGGCCCAACGGCTCGGTGACCGTCAGGCTGGTGCCGACGGGCGCGTTCTAAGGACACCGTCGATTCGCGGCCATATTATGAAACTTCGGTACACGCCGTTTCAGTTGGCGGTGCAAAGTTGCGAAGAACAGGGCAGCCCGTGGCATGAAACGATGAAGGATGCCACGACGTTGGACGGCATGCCGGTGTTGATCGGTGAGCTGCACAGCATGTTGCCGGTGTTGGCCACGGGCATCCGTTGGCTGCAGCAGACGGGACGACTGCCGTCGGACTGGCGGCTCGTCTATATCATGAGCGATGGCGGCGCGTTGCCGCTGGCCTTAAGTCATCACATCCGCACGTTGCAGTCGTTGGGCTGGCTGGCGGGGACGGTGACTTACGGCCATGCGTTTGGCGGCCAGCTGGAGGCGGTCAATGTGTATTCCGCCTTGCTGGCGGCCAAACATGTTTTGAAGGCCGATGTCGCCATCCTGATCATGGGGCCCGGCACGGTGGGGACCGGGACGGCATGGGGCTTTTCCGGAGTGGAGGTGGCAGATATGATTCATGCCACCTTTTCGCTTGAAGGGCGGCCGTGCCTGGTGCCCCGCATCAGTTTTGCCGACGGCCGAGCCCGCCATCAAGGCATCAGTCACCACCAGCGGACACTCATCGCCAGAGCGATTCACGTTCCTTTCCACTATACGATTCCACCGTATGCCGGCCGGGAAGAACTGCTGATTCGCCAACAGCTGAGGGAATTGGATGGATCCAAGGCCATCATCCAACGCCGGGCCGTCATCGGCCGGGACGAGTTGGAAAAGGTGTTGGCCCTTTATCCCGGCGATGACTTGACGGTGATGGGACGAGACGTAAAGGCAGATCCCGCTTATTTTTGGGGCGTCGTGAACGGTTTGGCGCCGTTAGTGCATTAATGCGGCGCAAATATTCCTCCAGCGTCAGTCCGGTGCGGGCCAACTGCCGCAAATAGGCCCGGATTTCCCAGCCTTTTCCTGCCATCAGCAATTGCGTCGGCGTGTGAACGGAATAAAATGCAATTCGTTTCATCGTCGTCCTCCTACATGTCATGGGTGGGATTATGCCATAATATATGGAATGGTTGTCCATCGTATGCATCGGGAAAGCTTCCGTGAGGTGTTGGAGATGGATTCGCTGGATGAAAAGACGGTACACGTGGAGGAACTGTACCGGGGGCGCATCATCACCGTCAAGCGGCACCGGGTGCAATTGCCCAACGGCGAGGAAAGCTGGCGGGAAGTGGTGGAGCATCCTGGGGCCGTGGCCGTGTTGCCTGTGTTGGCCGACGGACGTCTGTTGCTCGTCCGGCAGTATCGGAAGGCGGTTGAAGAAGTGCTCATCGAAGTGCCGGCGGGCAAATTGGAAGGCGGCGAATCGCCGGAGGAGGCGGCCCGGCGGGAATTGAGGGAAGAAACCGGATTGGAAGCGGAGCAATTGCAACTCCTTTGTTCGTTTTACACGTCACCCGGTTTTGCCAATGAACGCATTTTTTTGTTTTTGGCCCGGATGGACGAACCGGTTCCGCAACGGTCGCCGGCGTTGGATGCGGACGAATTTGTACAGCCGGTCATCATCACCTTGGAGGAAGGGATGCGCTGGGTAAAAGATGGACGCATCCGCGATGCCAAAACGGTGGCGGCTCTGCAGGCGTGGCAGATTATGCTGTGGGAAAAAGCGAAAAAATGATTCTATCCACCGCTTGTCCCGAATAGGATGCTCGATAGGGGGAACAAGCGATGGATGGGATGAAGAAGACATTGTCACACGTGTTGTTGTTTACGTCGGTGTTGATGATCACGGGGATTGGCTTTGGTGCCTTGTTGGTGCTCATTTTAAATTCAGACCAACGCAACCAATTGTTGGACGAGCTCAACTTGCTTTATGGACAAGGGGCAGCGGCCGCGGATGCTGGGCTCTCGGTCATGGCCGATGAAATCCGGACGTTGTTGCTGACGTGGTTGTTGGGTCTTTCGTGCATCGGTTTTCCGGTCATCTTGGCTCTCGTCTTCGCAAAAGGGCTGGCCGTCGGTTTTACAGTGGGCTTTTTCGTGCACCAATGGACTTGGAAAGGGTTGTTGTTGGCTGCTGTCAGCGTTTTGCCCCACAATTTGCTTTTCGTGCCGGCGACCATTCTTGCGGCATCGGTGGGCATCCGGTTCTCGCTCATTTTGCTCAGCACGTTGTTTGGCAAAGGAACGACGAAACTTCGGAACGAATGGCTGCGTTACAACGGTGTGATGGCGGTGGTGGCGGCCATGTTTGTGTTGGGCGGGTTCGTGGAAGCATTTGTGACGGTGCCGTTGATGAACTGGGTTACGTCGGTTTGGTTATAATTATAAATAACATCATTTAATAATAATTATAATTTAGTTTGACTTGCCTGAGACCCCTTCCTATAATGAAAAGTAGTGAACGAGGGAGGGGGTTTGACATGGAAGAACGCCTGGAGCGAATTAAAGAACTGTTGCACGCCATGAATTACAAATTGACGCCGCAGCGTGAAGCAACCCTCCGAGTCATGCTGGAAAACCAGGTGGACCACCTCAGCGCCGAAGATGTATACATGTTGGTCAAAGAAAAATTTCCTGACATTGGGCTGGCCACGGTTTACCGAACATTGGATTTGCTCAGTGAATTGAAAGTCATCAACAAGGTGAATTTCGGCGACGGTGTGGCCCGGTATGAAATGCGGGACGAAAACCGGGAGCGGCATCACCATCATTTGATATGCGTGGAATGTGGGGCAGTGGATGAGGTCATCGAAGACCTGTTGGAAAACGTGGAAGAGAAAGTAGAACGGGAATACGGTTTCAAAATTCTCGATCATCGGCTGATCTTTCACGGTATTTGCCGCCGTTGCCAGGAAAAGGAAGAAGCGGCCGACGATGACGGCAAGAGCGTCCCAGCAGGAGTGCGGCGTGTTGCAGAAAAAGCAGGCGGGAAAAAGATGACCCCTCGACGGGGCGCCTCCTCCCGTTGAACGGCAAGGCACGAACGGACGAGGTGAAGCGGCATGGATGATGCGCTGGAGCAGTTTGCCCATTATTTGAAAGTCGAAAAGGGACTGGCGAAAAACACAGTGGAAGCATATCATCGGGACATCTTTTTTTATCTTTTGTTTTTGCGCAAGCTGGGCATCCGCCGCTGGGAGGACACGCGGGAAGAACATCTGTTGCAATATTTGTTGTTGGAACGGCGTGCCGGCAAGTCCAGCGCTTCGTTGGCCCGCTTGACCGCTTCCTTGCGCAATTTTTACAAGTTTCTCTGGGCGGAAAAGCGCATTTCCCACAATCCGGCGCAACATTTGCCGACCCCCAAACGGGATCAGCGTTTGCCCCACGTCCTGACGCCGGAGGAAATTGAAGCGCTGCTCAATGCGCCCCGGCGGGATACGCCCTTGGGCCTGCGGGATGTAGCCATGCTGGAATTGTTGTACGCCACGGGGATGCGGGTGTCGGAATTGCTCTCTTTGCGGGTCTCCGACTTGCAATTGTCGATGGGATTTGTTAAATGTCTCGGCAAAGGTTCCAAAGAGCGCATCATCCCGGTCGGACAATGGGCCGTCATGGCGGTGAATGAGTATTTGGCCCACGGCCGTGCTCGATTGTTGAAAGGAAAGACGAGCGATGCCTTGTTTTTAAATGCCCGCGGCGAACCGTTGTCCCGGCAAGGATTTTGGAAGCTGATTAAACGGTACGCCCGGCAGGCGCACATTACCAAACCGATCACGCCCCACGTGTTGCGGCATTCGTTTGCGACCCATCTGTTGGAAAACGGCGCCGATCTTCGATCGGTGCAAGAGATGCTCGGTCACGCGGACATCTCGACGACGCAAATTTACACCCATGTCACCCATTCGAAAATCCGCGATACATACCGTTTGGCGCATCCTCGGGCTTAACGGGGGCGCATTTGTGTTGGCAGGAAACGTGCACCATGAGACATCGGCAGGAAGAAGGTGTTTCCGATTCGGTTTCGTCGCATTTTTTTAATCGTTTTGGACAGTGTGGGCATCGGCGCCCTGCCGGATGCGGCAAAGTTTGGCGACGCTGGAACGAACACGCTGTACCATATCGCTCAAACCCGCGGCTTGCGAACGCCCTATTTGGCTTCTTTGGGTCTGGCCAACATCCATCCGCTGCCGGGGCTGGCTCCTGCTGAACCGCCGCTGGCCGCGTATGGTAAAATGGCGGAAATTTCTGCCGGGAAAGATACGATGACAGGCCATTGGGAATTGATGGGGCTTGAAATTCGCCGGCCGTTTCAAACGTTTCCGCAAGGCTTTCCGCAAGCGCTCATGGACGAGTTTTCCCGCCGGACCGGAAGAGGGGTCCTGGGCAACAAACCGGCGTCAGGGACCCAAATTATTGAAGAACTGGGCGCCCAACAAATGGAAACGGGCGCCTGGATTGTTTACACGTCGGCCGACAGTGTGCTGCAAATTGCTGCCCACGAAGAAGTCATTCCTTTGGAGGAGTTGTACGAAGCGTGCCGCATTGCCCGCTCGCTGACGTTGCAGGAGCCGTGGCGGGTCGGCCGCGTCATTGCCCGTCCGTATGTCGGCCGCCCGGGAGCATTTCAGCGAACGGCCAATCGCCGCGATTTTGCCCTCAAGCCGCCGGCGCCGACGGTCATGAACCGGTTGAAGGATGCGGGATACGACGTCATTGCCATCGGTAAAATTGCCGACATTTACGACGGCGAAGGGGTTACCCAACATTGGCCGACCAAATCCAACATGGATGGGGTCGACCGCGTGTTGGACGCCATGGGGATGTCTTTTTGCGGTTTGGCCTTTGCCAATTTGGTCGATTTTGATTCACTGTACGGTCATCGGCGCGATCCTGAAGGATACGGCCGGGCATTGGAAGAATTCGACGAGCGCATTCCCGAATTGCTGGCGGGGCTAGAAAATGACGACCTGTTGATCATCACGGCGGATCACGGCAACGATCCGACCCACACAGGCACCGATCATACCCGCGAATATGTGCCGCTATTGGTGTATCACCGGCACATCCGCCCGGTTCATTTAGGAATTCGCACCACATTTGCCGATGTCGGTGCGACGGTGGCCGACAATTTCCGCATCCAACAGCCCGAAATCGGCGTCAGTTTTTTGCCCGACATTTTGTCAAATCCATGAACGGTTGATGGAAAACTTAGCTTGTCGATTGTGAAGGAGGGCCAGCGATGAACGATGCCGTCCATTACCGCCGTCGCGTCCAAGAAGCGGCGCGCGTCTTGCGGGAAAAACTGGGAGAATTTCAGCCGAAAACGGCCATCATTTTAGGGTCAGGTTTAGGCGGGTTTGCGGCGGAGCTGGAACAAGCGCTGGAAATTCCGTATGATCAGTTGCCCCATTTTCCGGTTTCCACGGTGCCGGGCCATGCGGGAAAATGGGTGGCCGGGACGGTGGAAGGACACCCGGTGTTGTGCATGCAAGGCCGTTTTCATTATTACGAAGGATATTCCATGCAAGAAGTGACCTTTCCCATCCGGGTCATGGGAGAGCTGAACATCGGGACGATGATTGTGACCAACGCCGCCGGCGGCATCCGACGGACGTTTCAGCCAGGCGACTTGATGCTCATTGAAGATCACATCAACTGGATGTTCGACAACCCGCTGCGGGGGCCCAACGTGGACGAGTGGGGGCCGCGCTTTCCCGACATGTCCCAAGCGTATGACCCGGATTTGCTGGCCTGTGCGGAAAAAGTTGCAGCGGAACGCGGCATCACGGTGCACCGTGGCGTGTATATTGCCGTGCCCGGTCCCAGTTACGAAACGCCGGCGGAAATTCGCGCCTTTGCCAAGTTGGGGGCCGATGCGGTCGGCATGTCCACCGTACCCGAAGTCATCGTCGCCAATCACCAAGGGATGAAGGTGTTGGGCATCTCGTGCATTTCCAATATGGCCAGCGGCATTTTGCCGCAGCCGTTATCCCACGAGGACGTGGTTCGCACGTCCCAACAAGCGCAAGACCGGTTGACGGCGCTCGTGAAAGGCGTCTTGAAGGAGTGGCGGGGATAATGGCGGTGGGAAGCCAAAAAGTGAAAGCGGCGGCCGACGCGATTTTCTCCCGCATCCGCCGTCTGCCCCGCATCGGCCTCGTGTTGGGATCGGGGCTGGGGGAATTGGCCGATCACATGGACGCCGAAGCGGTCATCCCGTATCGGGACATCCCCCATTTTCCCGTGGCGACGGTGGCGGGACACCAAGGCGAATTGGTCTTCGGCCGGTGGCAAGGTCGGGATGTGGTGGCCATGCGGGGCCGCCTGCATTATTATGAAGGCTGGTCGATGGCCGAAGCGGTATTTCCCATATATGTGATGCGGCAATTGGGGGTGCAGCAGGTCATTTTGACCAATGCCGCCGGGGGATTGAACCCGAACTTTTCGCCGGGTCAGTTGATGCTCATCCGCGAACATTTAAACGTGATCGGCGCCAATCCGCTTATTGGTCCCAACGATGACGCGTTGGGGCCGCGTTTTCCCGACCTCAGCAGTGCGTATGACCGGGAATTGGGGGAACGGCTTCGGCAAGTTGCCCGGCGGCTGGGGATTCCGCTCCAGGAAGGCGTCTATGCCGGCGTGGCCGGACCGAACTACTGTACAAAAGCGGAATTGCGGGCCCTCCTATTCATGGGGGCCGACGTCCTCGGCATGTCCACCGTGGGAGAGACGATTGCCGCCAATCATTGCGGGATGAAAGTGTTGGGCATTTCGTGCATCACCGACATGGCCAACCCCGACCGGTTTGAGCCGCCGAATCACGAATTGGTCTTGCAGATGGCGGAACGCGTCAAGCCGATGTTTATCCAGCTGTTGAGCGCCTTTGTTAGAGAATGGGGGGACGTTTGAACGGTGCGGGCCGTGGATGTCATCGAGAAAAAACGGGACGGCCATGAGCTGAACCGGGAAGAAATCCGTTTTCTCATTGACGGCTTTTTACGGGGAGAGATTCCCGACTATCAAATGGCCGCCTGGGCGATGGCCGTGTATTTTCGCGGCATGACCGCCGATGAGACGGTCTATTTGACGGAAGCGATGATCGCCTCCGGTCAACAGGTGGATTTGTCGGCCATCAGCGGGATTGTGGTGGACAAACACAGCACCGGCGGCGTCGGCGACACGACGACCCTCGTGTTGGCCCCTTTGGTCGCCGCATGCGGCGTGCCGGTGGCCAAAATGTCCGGCCGGAGCCTCGGATTTACCGGCGGTACCATCGACAAGCTGGAATCCATTCCGGGATTTTCCACCCAGTTGGAGAAAGACCGCTTCATCCGGCAAGTAAACGAGATCGGTGTGGCGGTCATCGGGCAGACGGAAACGCTCGTTCCGGCCGACAAAAAGTTGTACGCCTTGCGGGACGTGACGGGCACGGTGGCGTCCTTGCCGTTGATCGCCAGCTCCATCATGAGCAAAAAAATTGCCGCCGGGGCGCAAAAGATCATCCTGGACGTCAAAACCGGCAGCGGAGCGTTTATGAAAACGGTGGAAGAGGCGGCGGCTTTGGCGGAATTGATGGTGCGCATCGGCCGAAAAATGGGCCGCGACACCGTGGCGGTCATCAGCGACATGAACCAGCCGTTGGGACGGGCGGTGGGCTGCGCATTGGAGGTGCGGGAAGCCATTTTAACCTTGCAAGGCCAAGGCGATGACCGGCTGTTGGAACTGTGCCTCGTCATCGGCAGTCAGATGCTGGTGTTGGCGGAGCGGGCGGCGACGGCCGAGGAAGGGCGGGCCATGTTGGAACAAGCGTTGGCCGACGGCCGCGGACTGAACAAAATGAAGCAGTGGATTGCGGCGCAAGGCGGCGATGCCGTGGTCGTGGACGATGTGACTCGGCTCGCGCTTGCCCCCTTCCAATGGACGGTCGCCGCTCCCACGTCGGGCTATGTCGCCCGTTATGACACCCGGCAATTGGGCGTGGCCGCCGGCCTGTTGGGAGCCGGGCGCCAAGTCAAGGACGAACCGGTGGACCCCGGCGTCGGGTTGTACGTTCATCGGCGGCTGGGAGATTTCGTGACGGCCGGCGAACCGTTGTATACCGTGTACAGCCGGCAGGCTTCGGCGCCGGAAGTGGAAGCGCACTTGCTTCAGGCGGTGGAGCTGTCTTCCACACCGCCGGTGGTGCCGCCGCTCATCCATGGCGTTGTCACCGGGGATTAACGGGTCCGCGTCGTCGCCGAGGATGAGTGCGTCACCGCCGGAGATTCGTTTTCCGCCGCGAACCCCGCCCGTTCGGCCAAGTATTCTATCAAGTGCACGGCACGCAGGCGGTCGCCCAGCCCTTCCCGTTCGATGCCCAGCTTCATTTGCAGCAGGCAGCCCGGATTGGTGGTGAGAATGGTCGTCGCGCCGGTGGCTTTGACGTGCTTCATTTTGCGATCCAAAATGGCCATCGAAGCATCGTAATGGGCCAAGTTGTAGATTCCGGCCGAGCCGCAGCACAGATGGGCTTCTTCCATTTCAACCAATTCCACGTTCGGCAAGCTTTTGATCAATTGGACCGGTTCACGGGTGACTTTCTGGACATAGCTCATGTGGCAGGAGGGCTGATAGGTCACCCGTTCGTACGGCCCCTCCAGACCTTTGACGCCGCCGCACAACACGAGCACCTGCGAAATGTCGCGCGTTTTTTTGGCGAAGGTTTTGGCCCTCTCCTGCCATTCCGGTTCGTCTTTCAGCAAGAGGCCGTATTCGACCAGCATGGCCCCGCAACCCCCGGCATTGTTGACGATAAAGTCGACATCATGTTGCTCGAAGGCCGCAATGTTGCGCCGGGCCAAGTTTTTCGCGTCGTCCACCTCGCCGGCGTGGGCATGGAGAGCGCCGCAGCAGGTCTGGTTTTCGACGACGATGACATCGCAACCCGCTTCGGCGAGAAGCTGAATGGACAGCCGGTTGATGCGGTGGAACAGGGCATCCATGACACAGCCGACAAAGAAAGCCACCGTATATTTTTTTTCCCCTTTGGCTGGCGTAAATCGCGGCATCCGGGCACGGGCCGCCGGCGATACGGCAGGGGGGAGGATCTTTTCAAATTCTCCGAGGTGAGCCGGCAGTTTTTTCAACAATCCGCTTTTTCGGGCCAACTGCTGGGCGCCGCTTTTTTCATACAGCCACAAGGCATGGCCGATGGCGTTCATGGCTTTCCGGCTGGGGAACACTTTTTTGAACAAGACGTCGCGCATGGTTTTTTCCAACGGCGGAACTTGCTTCCGCCGCGCCAGAGCCGCCCGTGCCGACTCCAGAATGGCCCCGTATTCCACGCCGGTCGGACAGGCTTCTTCGCAAGCCCGGCAGCCGAGGCACAAATCCAACGGCTCTGCCAAGTCGGACAGGTCTTGGAGCTTGCCTTCCGCCGCCATTTTTACCAGATTGATGCGGCCGCGGGGCGAGTGGGTTTCGTTGCCCATGGTCAAATACGTGGGGCAGGAGGGGAGACAGTACCCGCACTGCACGCACCGGTTCGTCTTGTCGTAATTCAATTCTTCACGCAAAGATGTCGGTTTCTTCATTCGCTCAACACCAACTTTTGCCCCGGTTCCGGGAAGATTTTCCCTGGGTTCATGATGTTGTTCGGATCCCAGGCTTGCTTGATCCGTTTCATCATGTCCAAACCAATCGGTCCCAATTCCATTTCCATAAACGGCGCTTTCATGATGCCGATGCCGTGTTCGCCCGACAATGTTCCTCCCAGTTCCACCGCCGCTTCAAAGATTTCCGCAATCGCTTGTTCCACGCGCCGCATTTCGTCCTTGTCCGATTTGTCGGCAATGATGTTCGGATGCAAATTGCCGTCGCCGATGTGCCCGAAGACGACGAGGTCGATGTCGTATTTTTTCTTGATTTCCTGCAAGCGGCGGCACATGTCCGGGATTTTGCTGCGGGGGACCGTGGCGTCCTCGGAAATTTTCGTCGGTTTTTTTTGCACAATGGCCGGCGACACCAGTTTCCGCGCCTTCCACATCTGTTCTTTTTCTTCCTTGGTCTGGGGAATGCGCACCTCGCGGGCGCCAACGGCGCGACAGACGCGGAAAACTTGTTCCGCTTCATCGCGAACGGCGGCCGGGTGACCGTCCAGCTCAATCAAGATTAAGGCTTCGGCATCTTTCGGCAGGCCGGAGGGCTGATAGTTTTCCACGGCCACCATCGACGCCTGGTCCATCAACTCCATTTTGGCCGGCAAAATGCCCGAAGTTAAAATCTCGGAGATGGCTCGCCCTGCGTCAACAAGGCTGTCGAAAATGGCCATCACCGTCTCCGAAGCCGGCGGCTTTGGGATGAGCCGCAAAATGGCTTTGGTGATGATGCCCAGCGTTCCTTCCGAGCCGACGATGAGCTTGGTCAAATCGTAGCCGGTCACGTTTTTCACCGTCCGGCCGCCGGTGCGAATGATGTCGCCTTGCGGCGTAATGACTTCCAAGCCCAGTACATAGTCTTTCGTCGTGCCGTACTTTAAGCCCCGCGGTCCGCCGGAGTTTTCGGCGAGGTTGCCGCCGATGGTCGACACGTGGGAGCTGCTCGGGTCCGGCGGATACATGAGCCCCACGGCTTCCGCCGCTTTGTGGATATCGGCCGTCAATACCCCCGGAGAGACGATGGCCACCAGATCTTCTGCGTCGATTTCCAGCACATCGTTCATGACGGAAAGGTCGATGACCATCCCGCCTTTTACCGGCAACGGGCCGCCGCTTAAACTGGTTGCATGTCCCCGGGGATAGACAGGGATGCGTTCACGGTTGGCCAATTTCACCAAGGCGGCCAGTTCTTGCACGTCCTTCGTCTGGATGACGACATCGGGCAGATAAGTGCCAAAGGAAGCGTCATACGAATAACTGAAGCGATCGCTTTCGCTGGTCAGCACACGCCCGGTTTTGACGATGTGGCGGATTTCGTTCAACTGTCTTTCGTTCAAGGAGGACATATGCTCACCTCCGTCTTTCCTCGCCGAACAAGTGTTTATTCGCCGTACAAGCTGATTTTTTTCTCGGCATTTCGCAAGTGGATGGCACAGTGAATTCTGGCCAGTTCCGGTTCTTCATGCTCAATTGCCAAGTAAATATTGAGATGTTCCTGATAGACCGACTGTCGCTTGTTTTTTACCGCCACGTTGGGGGACAGGGTGATGCGCATGATACGCTCATAAAGGGGGGTTAAGCTTTCTAAAATCTGGATCAAGACCGGGTTTTGCGTCGCCAACACCATGGCGCGGTGAAATTCCAAATCGGCCTCCATTCCGATCTTGTCGTCTTCCTTGAATTCTTCTGCCAGCCAATCCAACGCTTTGCGCATCCGTTCCAAATGTTCCGGTAACCGGCGCTCCGCGGCGATGGCCGCCGCCTCGGGCTCGAAAATTTTCCGGACCTCAAACAAGTGGGTGATCCACTTCATATCGTCGTCGGCGATGCGCAAGTTGTGCAGGATGTTGAAGCCGATTCGCTCCTCCACATAACTGCCGCCGCCTTGCCGCGAAGTAATGACTCCGGCGGCGCGCAACACGCTCAACGCCTCGCGGATGGGAATCCGGCTCACGCCAAATTGGGCTGCCAATTCCATTTCGGTCGGCAGTTTGGAGCCGGGGGGGTATTTACCAGTTTCGATCATTTTCAACAGTTCTCGGGAAATTTTTTGCGACAATTTCTCACGGCTCATCCCCACCACTCCGTCAAGCCCATACTTGTATTACAAATTCTAACGGATTCCCCTTCACCACGTCAATTCAACGGCAAATATGTCCGTATAAGCCAAAAGTGTAATACAAATTTTTCCGTCCATGTAACCGCATCACTGTCGGTTCAGACAAGAAAAGCCCATTTGAGGTTCGTGCCCCCAAATGGGCTTTTGTTTTAGACCAATTGTTTGCCCAGCGTCTCCGGCAGGAAAAGCCAGACGAGAATGGCTGCCAGGGCAAAGGCGATGGCCAGAAAACCGAAGGCGGCACCCAGCCCCATGCTGGTTGCCAGGAACCCGACGACCGTAGGCGCCGTCGCCGCCACGCCGCGCCCGAAATTGTAACAGAAGCCTTGACCGGTGGCGCGGATGTCGGTCGGAAACAATTCGGCCAGAACCGCCCCAAAACCGCTGAAATAACCCGAGCCGAAGAAGGCGACAAACGGTCCGAGAATCAACAGTTGAGTGGCATCTCGGGTCATGCCGTAGATGGGCACCAGAAGGGCCGCCAGGGCAAAAAACAGGATAAACGTCTTCTTACGCCCGAACTTGTCAGCCAGGAAACCGAAGGAGACGTAGCCCAACCAAGCCCCGGTTTGCATGATGACGATCCACGTCGTCGACCGGAAAATGTCAAGCCCTGCTCCGCCTTGTTCGACCGGCGAACCGAGATAGGAAGGAATCCAAGTAAAGAGTCCCCAGTACCCAAACTGGGCCAGCACGCTCAACACCGACCCCAGCAAGGTCCAGCGGAACACTTTTCCGGAAAACAGTTCGAGCAACCGGGCTCTTCGCCGCTCGTGCTTCTCGATGCCCTCTTGATGGCGTTTGGCCCAGATCTCCGGCTCTTTCGTCCCTTTGCGAATCCAGAAGATGATCAATGCCGGGGCAATGCCGAAGAAAAAGACGCCGCGCCAGCCCCACAGCGGCGAGATGACGCCGGCGACGATGGCCGCCAGCGCATAGCCGATGGCCCAGGCGCTCTGTACAAGCCCCATGGCTTTGCCGCGGTGTTTGGCGTCCCACGTTTCGGTGATCAGGGCCGCGCCGGAAACCCACTCGCCGCCCATCCCGAGCCCGAGCAACAGGCGGAAGACGGCCAACTGGGTCACCGTTTGCGAGAAGCCGCAGAGAAACGTAAACACCGAGTAGACCAGGATGCTCGCCATCAACGCTTTTGTGCGGCCGTAACGGTCGGCGATGATCCCGAACAAGATTCCGCCGATGGCCGAGCTTAACAAAGTCAATGTCGCCAAAAAGCCGCCAGTGGTCTGGCTTATCTGCAGTTCCGCCATAATTTGCACGAGGATCATCGAATAGAGCATGACATCCATGGCATCGAGGGCCCAACCGGCCATGGCCGCAATCAATGCCCGCCACTGGGTCCCGGTGATTTCCTTGTACCAAGGCTGTGCTTGGGTATGGGTCATTGCTTTACAACCTCCTCGTTTTTTAGGTCGGCAATCCGATGAATTCAGCCGGGTTTTTGCAAGCCATTTGTTCAATTTCGTTTTCCGTCATGCCATGTTCCAGCAAGATGTGGATAAACTGGTTAAACCCTTCAGTGGGCACCGGGTGATTGGCCTGTCCCAAATCGGTCTGCAAAATGCACCGTTTTACCCCGATGCGGCGGATGCCTTGCACCAACTCCTCTGGTTCGATGGATTTCCAAAGGGGCATCAACGTGAGCATGGACTTTTCGACATAGGCGCCCATGTTGGCCAGCTCGCATTGCAATGCCAGATCCATCTTGTTGATTTTCAAATCCGGATGGGCGACCAGCACTTTTTCCACCCCTCGTGCCAGGGCCGTTTTCACGAGGATGCGGGACTCTTGCGGAGAGAGGTGCCCCGTTGCCAGGGCGGCACCACTGCCTTTGATCAAATCGATGATGTCGTACACGACGGGAAGCAGCCGGCCTTCGTCGTCTAGAATCGTGATGCCTTTTTGCGGCAGCAGCCGCACCCGCGATTTTTGTTCGTCGTAGTCGCTCTTTCCGCCGTAAAAAGCGAGGTGATGTTTGGCCGACCCCGTCGGCATCCAGATGATCTTGGCCCCTTGTTGGACAGCCAAATCGACGGCATAGGGATTTAAACCGCCGACGTATTCATTCAGGACCAGCGATCCGTACACATCGATCCCCGTCACCACTTTGTTCACCAGGAAGGCGCGGGAGACCGTCGATTCTTCATGGGCCTTGAGCACAATGGCCCGCATGCCCGCTTGTTGCGCCAATCGCGCCAGCTCCAGGTCGTCGACGGACCGGGGAAAAATGCTGGGACTGGAATGCACGTGGATGTCAATCGCACCCTTTAGGTAGTTCATTCTCCTCACCGCCTTGTCGTTATACCTTTAACGTAAACACTTGCTGTTGCCCGGGAACCGCGATTTCGATGACGATTTCCGTCAACGGCTTGATGTGCACCGCATCTTGTGTCCGGTCGATTTCCAAGATGCGGTCGTGTCCGGGGACGACGACATCGGCCCGTCGTTTGATGGTTTGGATACTGGCCTTGCTTTGCGC
>PKQY01000091.1 GCA_017577895.1 Bacillota bacterium | reverse complement strand
CCGTTCAACACCCATGCGGTGCTGGCGGTCACCCGGGCCGGTTTTCCATTCGTGGCCCCGTCGGTGACGCTGATGGGAACCATGGCCTTCATCGCCTCTTCGTCGATGGCCGAAGCTTCCAAGTCGACGGGCATGTCCGGAGCCATTCCCGCATTCATGAACTCAAACACGATGTCGTTGCCCCGCGGGGCTTTGACGAACTCATCCACCATTTCTTGCAACGTTTCCGGTCGGTTGTCCCCCGGAAGCGATGCGTCGAAGTAGTAGACGCCGTCGTAATAATAGCCGCCCATGCTGCTCGAGGCTCCGCCGTACACCCGCACTTCATACGTGCCCGGTGCGAGGTCGGCAGGAATTTGCAGCGGAATGGTGACGGTTTGAGCCGGTTGCCGCCACGGCTGCACTTTTACCGGGATGCGGACGATTTCCCCTTGCCGGACCGTGCCGGAAAAGTCATCGAGTTCCACGCCCAACAGTTGCGCCGTTTGGTTGGCCTCTTTCACCTCACTGTGGACGCGGATCGATTTGATGGTCACTTCCTGGTACGGGTTTTCCAACAAGATGTTCATCAGTTGATACAGCGGGAAATAGGGCAGAAAAGAGACGTCCCAGCTGTCGAACAACATGTCGGAGCGGCGAATCGTGCCCAATTCTTCCGTTTCCACTTCGATGGTAATCCAAGCGGTGCCTTGGCTCTGCCGATCGACGGCCCGCAGGATGCTTTCGCTGGCGGCAGCGGCCGGCAATTGGCTGAGATAGTTCTTAAACTGCGCCAATTGAAGTTTCAATTGCACCTCGGTGCCCCGGTTGAGATCTTTGGCGGCCACGGTCATAGGCACCATGTTCGGGGTTTGACCGAGCAAACCGCCTACCGCGGCAGCGCGATCCTCAGTGAGGGTGCCGACCGTCTTGCCGATGTAACCGATTTTATACGGCGGCCACAGGCCCGAGGCCCCTTTCATGACCGTGGTAATATACGCTTCCGTGATGGGCAGGTTCACCTTGCCGTGCCAGAACAAAGGGTGGCCAAAGCCGATGATCCGTCCGTTGTCCACATAGGTGACGGTGCCGATGGCGTATGCTTCCAGATCGCCGACGGCGATGCCGACGCCCATGCTGTCGCCGGGGAGCAGGGAACGGCCCAGCGAGGGGGCGGAAGACTTGTCGCTTCCGGTGGAGCCGGCGTTCACCGCGGTTAGCCCTTTTTGTTGCAACGTGTTTTGCAGCCGGTTGAACGCGGGGGCGCTGAAACCGGACACCATCAACGGCACCGGCAAGGTATAGCCCCGCAGCGTGCCGGGCTGCGCCGTGCGGTTGTCATCCCGGGTTTCGGCAATTTCCAACCGGGTGTACGTGCGGCCTTGGATGGTGATGGGCTTGTCCAGTTCGGCCGCTGTGCCGGCGTTCGGCTTGGGCATGCCTTTCAGCATCGCTTCGATGGGCGTAATGCCCGCCATTTTTTCATCTTCAAAGGCCAGCGCCACGGCACCGGCAATTTTCCCGTCGATGTAGAGGGGGCTGCCGCTCATGCCCGAGGCAAAGCCGTGGGACCGTTCCAGCACGGGACCGGTACCCCGTACGAGGATGATGTCAATGCCGCCCGTTCCTTGTCCGGGCAGGACGTCAATGACCCGCACCGGGATGGATTCGACTTTCTGCCCCTGGATGACGGTCTGGACGACGCCGCTCATGCCCGGTTGAATTTTCGACAGCGGATATATGGGCGGTGCCGGCAACTGTTTTTGCTGGATGATGGTTTTCAGCTTGGCGACAATGGCCGCCAGTTCCGGCGTCGTCAAGGCTTTATTCGGCTGCAGGCGGCTGTTGCGCCCGTTCAACAAGCCCAACCAGGCGGCCCAGTTGACGTCGCTGTAAAACGGCTCGGACACTTGGGCGCCGTCCAAATAGGGCGGCACGTGGTTGGCGGCCGGCAGTTTGTGTTTCGTCTTCACAGCCCGCACTAAGATGGCAGCGGCGGCCTGGCGGCTGATGGGCCGGTCGGGATGGAACTGGCTCCCTTTGGCAATGAGTCCGGCCTTGAGCGCCGCATCGATATACCCCCGCGCTTCAATCCAATGGTTGCGGGTGTCCCGGAAGGCGCTGCCCGGTTCATTTTTCAAGGGCAATTGCAACACATCAACAACACGCTTGAGAAATTCGGCCCGACTGACGGCGGTTTCGGCGGCCTGGATGGACAACGCCGGCGTGCTGGCGGCCGCTGACACGTTGGCGGATGCGGCCCCCGCGTCGAGGGTGGGCAGCAACGTGGCGGTCAACGCCGTGCTCAAGACGACCGAGGCCATGATTTTCGCTTTTTTACCCAATCGTTTCACTCCTTAATGAAAAATTTCTTGTTGTTGGTAACAATTCGACCTGCGGGATGAAATTTCCTGTTGCCGGCGATTTTTTTCCAAGAGAAAGACAAAATTCGAGCCGGCGACGGTTTTGCAAAAGATTGGGACAAGCCTTGGCGAATGATGTATAATGAGGGAAAAAGATGGCGTTGATGGGAGAGGGAGGGAGCATGGGGAACTTCCGGCAGGTGCGGCGGGCCGCCGTCGTGTGGCTGGCGTTGGCGGCCTGCCTTTGGTTCGGAGCGGTTCCGGCGGACGCTGCCTACGGCGAGACGCTGTTGAAAAAAGGGATGAGCGGAGACGAGGTCCGGCAGCTGCAACAACAACTGTTCGATTTGGGCTATCCGCTTGCCGTGGACGGCATCTTCGGTCCCCAGACGGAAGCGGCGGTCAAGCAATTTCAAGGGGACCAAGGTCTGACGGTGGACGGCATTGTCGGGCCCAAGACGTTTGCAGCGCTGGCAGCGGCGTTGGAGCGGCTGGCGTCGGCCCCGCCGGCGGGAGCGAATGCGGATACGGCCAATGAAGCCGGCGGGGGCCAAGAAGCCTCCGGCGCGGCCACGGGAGGCGGCCGGCCGGGAAATGTGACGGCCCGCGGCGGGCAACGGGATGCGGAAGTGTTGGACAAGCTGTACCAGTTTGCCGAAACGGTGCTCGGCACCCCGTACCGTTACGGCGGGACCGGACTGGACGGCATGGACTGCTCGGCGTTGACGCAGCTGGCCCTGCAGGCGTTGGGCTACGAGATTCCCCGCAGTTCGGTCGCCCAGGCGACGGTCGGCATCCCCGTGGAACGTCATGAGTTGAAACCGGGCGACTTGGTGTTTTTCAACACCTCCGGGTCCGGCATTTCGCATGTGGCCGTCTATTTGGAAAACAATTGGCTGTTGAACGCTTCCGTGAGCAAAGGCGTCACGTATACGTCGCTGTTGGAAAGCTATTGGGACAAGCGGTATCATTCGGCCCGGCGCATCATCGGGCAGTAAGCCCGTCCGCATGAATGGGCCGATGCCAAGGAACGAAGCAGGAAACATGCGTTGAACCGCTCTCGGAAAACGCCCCTTTTCCCGGTGGCGCGTGGATGCGCGCCGGGAAGGGGTTTTTCATTTTTTGCGCAAGGCGTCAGATTTGTCCATTGTCGGGAACGGGACGGGTTGTTGTAAAATAA
>PKQY01000090.1 GCA_017577895.1 Bacillota bacterium | reverse complement strand
CGATCCTGGGTCATGATGTCCACCAAGTCGTTGAAAATTTTTTTGAAGAGGGCGTCTACCTCATCGTCCTTTTTCGCCGTCTGATACGCCAATTCCGCATCTTGACGAATGTAGGCCTCGATGGAGGCGTGCACCATTTCTTGGACGATACCGGCCAGTTTCGGAATGTCGATGAGCGGTTTCGGATACGGTTCGTTTTGCAACTTGATGGTCGCTTTGGCGATGTCCACGGCGTGGTCCGCCATGCGCTCCAAGTCCGTCACGATTTTCAACATGGTGCCCAACCGCCGCAAGTCTTTGGCCACCGGCTGTTGCAAGGCCATCAATTGGAGGCATTTGCCCTCGATGTTCAACTCCATCTCATCCAACAGATCGTCCTGCGCCAACACTTTTTCGGCCAGCGCCACATCCCGTTCCACCAACGACTTGACCGACAAAAAGATGGCTTCTTCTACCAAGGCGCTCATTTTCAACAATTCCTGGTGGAGCGATTCCAATTCGTCATGAAATCGACTCACCGGAAACCCTCCTTTCATTCGCTCGGCCCTCCGGTCTCAACCGAAACGTCCGGTGACGTAATCTTCCGTCCGCTGATCCCGCGGATTCGTAAAAATGCGTTCCGTCCTGTCGTACTCGATCAATTCCCCGTTGAGGAAAAAGGCCGTCCGATCCGAAATGCGGGCCGCTTGCTGCATATTGTGGGTGACGATGACGATGGTATACGTGTTTTTCAATTCCCGCACCAAATCTTCGATTTTGGCCGTTGAAATGGGGTCCAGCGCCGATGTCGGCTCATCCATCAGCAAAATTTCCGGGTTCACCGCCAGAGCCCGGGCGATGCACAACCGCTGTTGCTGGCCCCCGGACAGGCCGTAGGCGGGCCGCTTCAAATTGTCTTTGACCTCGTCCCATAGGGCCGCCTGACGCAAGCTCCGTTCCACGATTTCGTCCAAGACTTTTTTGTTGCGAATCCCGTGAATGTACGGTCCATAAGCGACATTGTCATAAATGCTTTTGGGGAAGGGGTTGGGCTGTTGAAACACCATGCCGACCTTCGTCCGCAACTCTTCCACGTCATGCATTTCACGGTAGATGTCCACTTGGCGCAACCGCACTTCCCCATCAATGCGCACGCCCCTGATCATGTCGTTCATCCGGTTCAACGTGCGCAAAAACGTCGACTTGCCGCAGCCGGAAGGCCCGATCAACGCCGTCACCGACCGTTCCTCGATGGCCATGTTAATGTTTTTCAACGCATGAAAGTTGCCGTAATACAAATGAAGATTTCGCGCTTCGATGATCACCTGGTCTGGACGGATGTTGGATTGCGCCTCATTCATTGTATTCACGCCGTTCACTCCCCATGCCTCTGTCCCTGCGCCTCAATAACGATTCTGAAATCGGTTGCGGATGTAGATGGCGATGGCATTCATCATGAAGAGAACCGCCAACAACACTAAGATGGCCGCCGCCGCCAGTTCATGGAACGCCGCATTCGGCAACGTCACCCAGTTGTAAATTTGAATCGGCAACGCGGTAAACGGATCCATGACACCATGGGGCACCGCCCGAATGTACGTCACCACCCCGACCATGATGAGCGGCGCCGTCTCGCCGACAGCCCGCGAAAGGGCGAGGATGAAGCCGGTCAAAATGCCCGGCAACGCTGCCGGCAAGACTACCCGATAAATGGTTTGCCACTTGGTCGCTCCCAAGGCCAGCGAAGCTTGCCGCAAAGAAGGGGGGACGCTGCGAATCGCCTCTTGGGCCGCTACGATGACGATGGGCAATATCAACAACGTCATCGTCAACGTGGCCGCCAACACAACGTATCCCAATTGGAAAAACCGGACGAAGATGGCCAGTCCCAAAATCCCGTAAATGATGGACGGCACCCCAGCCAAATTGTTGATGTTCAATTGAATAAAACGGGCCCAACGGTTTTGTCCTTGATACTCTTCCAAAAAAATGGCCGTCGCAATGCCGATGATGAGCACCAGCGGTATTGTCAAGCCGATGACCCACAACGTCCCGGCCAACCCCGCCAAAATCCCGGCCCGTTCAGGACGCCGGGACGCGTATTGCGTCAAAAACTGCCAGTCCAAATGGCGCCAACCGTCCCGCAACGTATCCCAGATCAAGAGGGCCAACACCAACACACCCAACAACGTCGCCAAGAAAAACAGGCCGTGGGCACAACGGTCGAGCCACCGCCGGCGACGAAAACGCGCCTTCGAAAAATCCATGCCCGATTCCCTCCGTCAATCGTACTCCTCGCGAAACTTGCGCGTGATGTACTGCGCCAAAATGTTCATCGCCAACGTAAACAAGAACAGCGTTGTCCCCACTGCAAACACGGAACTGTATTCGATCCCGCCGTGGGAAATGTCGCCGGTCGCCACTTGGACGATATACGCCGTCATTGTCTGAATGCTCTCCAACGGGTTGAGGGTCAGCTTCGGCGTCGAGCCGGCGGCGACGGTAACGATCATGGTTTCGCCGATGGCCCGAGAAAACGCGAGTACAAAAGAAGAAATGATGCCCGACAGCGCCGCTGGCAACACGACGCGAAACACGACCTCCAAGCGGGTCGAACCGAGGGCGTAGGCCCCTTCCCGCAGGCGACGGGGCACCGCCGACATGGCGTCCTCACTCAAGGACGAGATCATGGGTGTGATCATGATGCCCACCGCAATGCCCGCACTTAAAGCATTAAACGTGCTGATCTCGGGAAAGATTTTTTTCAGTACATCGGCCGTCAGAAAGTTCAGCGCAAAATAGCCGTACACGATGGTTGGAATGCCTGCTAAAATTTCCAGCACCGGCTTAACCGTGCGGCGTACGCTTTCCGGCGCATATTCACTCAAATAAATGGCACTGCCCAAACCGATGGGAATGGCGATGAGCACCGCGATGCCGGTCACCAGCAACGTCCCGCAAATGAGGGGCCATATCCCAAAATGTTGGGGCGTCAACAGCGGTGTCCACCGGGTATCCAAAAAAAATTGCGCCAACGACACTTCTTGAAAAAACCGGGTTGTCTCCAGCACCAACGTCAGCACAATACCAAGGGTGGTCAAAATCGTCACGGAGCTGAGGATGAACAACAGTTTCGGCATCAGCTTGTCCCAAAAACGGCCCGGATTCCGTGCGGCCAGCCTTCGGACCATCCGCTCCCACTCCTTGTCCCGCGAAATTCATCCGCACACAGAAAAAGCGTTCCTCGCTTGTGGAACGCCATTGTCGTATCGACATTCCTATCCCATTTTACAATTTCGCTTTTTGTTCCGCCAGTACATCTTCCGGCAACGGAATGAAGCCGACTTCTTGGGCAATGTCGTTGACGATGTCCATGTAATATTGGACGAACGTCTGCAATTCCGGCCGCGTGTCGTAATATTCTTTGTTCACATAAATGTACACCGGCCGGGACAAAGGCGTATACGCCCCTTGGTTGATGTTCTCCACCGTCGGTTCTACCGGGCCGTTGCCGCCGTCGATGGGCACCGCCTTGATTTTGTCCTTGTTGGCTTCATAATAGGCGTAGCCAAAATACCCCAGGGAATATTTGTCGCCGGCCACCCCGGTCACCAGCAC
>PKQY01000012.1 GCA_017577895.1 Bacillota bacterium | reverse complement strand
ACGTTCGTCACGGCACGCCTCCATTGGTTGTGATATGCTGAAGTCACGCCTCGTATGCTATGCTAGTTGTGATGTATGCCGAGTGGACGGGAGGGAACTTCGTGAAACGCCATCCAGGACTTCAACCACTGTCGCACCATCACCACCATGCGATGGCCGCAGCCAAACGGCTGAAAATGGCCGGCATCCAGCATAAAGGGTACCGTCTGGAAGACGTCCGGGAATACTTGGCCGCCTATTGGGAGCCGGGCGGGCAGGCCCATTTTCGCGAAGAGGAAGAAATTTTGTTGCCGGTTTATGCCCAGTACGCGTCACCCGATCATCCCCTCATTGCGGAAATGTTGCTGGAACACATCCAAATCCGCTCGTTGATTCAGCAAATTTTGTCGCAAGAACCGGTGACGGTGGAACAAATGGAACGGCTCGGTACTTTGCTGGAGGAACACGTGCGAAAAGAAGAGCAGGTCATCTTTCCCTTGCTGGAACAGGCCATTCCCGACGAGGTGCTGGCATCGTTGGAATCGTCTTTTCACCTCAATGCCGAACCGGAAAGCACCATTCTTTCCATCATTCAACAACGGCGGGAAATTACCCGTTTCCAATCCAGGGCCATCGAACGACCGATCCTGGAAAAAGTATTGGAGGCCGGGTATTTGTCCCCCACCGGCAATCACTTGCCGTCCCGAGAATTTATCGCGGTGACCGACCGGACGATGTTGGACCATCTGTCCCGAACGACCCCGTATATGCCGTGGTTAAAGGAAGCGGCGGCCGCCATCGTGGTGACGGCCCGCCCCGATGTCAGCAAATATTGGCTGCAAGATGCCTCCATCGCCTGCGGACTGATTTGGCTTACGGCCGTGGATCTCGGCTTGGGATTAGCCTTTGGTGCCGTTTACCATTCCGAAGATGCGGCCGAATCCGAGCGACGAGAAAACTTTGTCCGACAAGCCTTATCCATTCCCCATGACCGACGGGTAGTGGCCATCCTCGGCCTCGGTTACCCCGCCCAACCTCCAGGTTCGAAAAAGCCCATGCCCCGGGAAACCATCATTTTCTATGAACGGTTTGGTGGACGATGATCAAAAAACCCCAGGATGCCATGGCATCCTGGGGTTTTTCGTGAGGATATTAACGGCGATCCCCGCCGAGCCAGTCAAACAAAGTCCCGGCAATGCTTCCTTCGCCCTTGGAGCCGCCTTTTTCCGGCAACGCGGCAAACACCCGGCTGGCCAGCCGACTGAACGGCAACGACTGGACCCAGACGGTGCCCGGGCCCCGCAAGGTGGCCAGGAAGAGCCCTTCGCCGCCGAACAGTGCCGTTTTGATCCCGCCGACATACTCAATGTTGTAATCGACGCTTCCGGTCATGGCCACCAAACAGCCCGTGTCAATCCGCAATGTCTCACCGGGCGCCAGCGTTTTTTGATGGATGGTGCCGCCGGCATGGACAAAGGCTATACCGTTTCCTTCCAGTTTTTGCATGATAAAACCTTCGCCGCCAAAAAACCCGACCCCGAGCCGCCGCTGAAAGGCGATGCCGATGCTCACGCCTTTGGCAGCAGCCAGAAACGCATCTTTTTGGCAGATGACTTTCCCGCCCAGCTCACTCAAATCCAAAGGGATAATTTTCCCCGGATACGGCGCCGCAAAACAGACATGGCGTTTCCCGGAACCGACATTGGTAAAAGCGGTCATAAACAAACTTTCGCCGGTGAGGATGCGCTTGCCGGCTTGAAGCAGCTTGCCCATGACACCTTGCGCGGAGCCGTCGCCGAAAATCGTTTCCATCCGGATCTGATCTTCCATCATCATGAGACTGCCGGCTTCGGCGATGACCGTTTCGTTCGGATCCAGCTCAATCTCGACGAATTGCATGTCATCGCCATACAAGGAATAACGAATGTCGTGAGGATTCACTTTCTTCATTCCTTTCCGAATACATATCGTCCTAAATGGGAACGTACATGGTATCATTATACGCAAGAAAGAAAGATGCAAGTAAAGAAAAAAAATCCTTGTTGAAAACCCGACGGTTTCCACCAAGGACCGTTTTTCGGCATAAAAAATGGTGGACCTAAGGGGGCTCGAACCCCTGACCTCATCGCTGCCAGCGATGCGCTCTCCCAGCTGAGCTATAGGCCCACATCGTTCAAACCGTATTCAATTCGGCCTTTATCGTTGGCCCTCATCAACAGACAATGCCATTGTAACAAGGTTATTGTGAAATGTCAACATCTAATTTGAAACATTCTCTGTCTGCCATTTTTGCTTGCGCCGGTTTTCTCCGCCGACATAATAGGCGCGGGTTTCGTAACGAATCCGTTCCATGATGCGTTTGGCTTTCATTTCATCCACGCCATCTTTGTACGAGTAAGAGAAATGTTCTTCCAGCTCGTCGTAATTCAAGTTGGACGTATACATCGTCGGCAATCCGGCCGCGACCCGGCTCTGCAAGATCGTCCCGAGAATCTCGTCCCGCACCCAGGCAGAGACGGTTTCCGCACCGATGTCGTCCAACACCAGCACCGGAACCCGTTGGAGCGCCTCTACTTTTTCCTGCACCCGGCCGTCGTGAATCGCATCTTTGACTTCCCGCAAAAATTCCGGCAAATAGACCATAATGGACGGAATGCCCCGTTCCGCCAATGAGCGGCAAGCCGCTCCCATCATCCGGCTTTTGCCGACGCCCAGAGGACCGTATAAGTAAATGCCGGGCATTCTTTTGCCCACTTCGTACGTCAGGCAAAATTCCATCACCGCGTTGAGGGCGTCCAGCCGGGGCAAATCCCGTTCAATGGTCTCAAACGACGCCGACAGGATCTCTTCCGGCACGTAATGAGAACGGATGAGGGCCGATTGTTGGCGGACCAGTTCCTCCTGCCGCAAGAGCGGACATTTCCGGTACGAAAGGTGCAGATACGGCGGCTGGCAATGCACTTCGCTGCGGTGGCCGGCCATCAGATTAGGGCACTGTTTCAGCCCGGGACAGCGCTGGCAGTTGCGCTGTTCTTGCACAAACTGTTCCAAGCGCAAAACGGCCCGTTGCCAAAAGGCATCGGGGAGATGAGGATATTGCCGGAGCAACGCCTGCACTTCCGGCGTCTCCCGCAGCTGACGCCACTTTTCTGCCAGCTGTTCCCGTCCTCCATAGGCCGACGGAAAGAGTTGGTGTACCGACTTCATCCGCACCGTCACCTCTACGCATGATGTGTAGTCCAATGCTGCCAAGCCCGCCGTCATTTCAGTTCGCCCAACGCCTTCAACAGCTCCAACGCCCGAGCTTCTTTTTCCTGTTGCAGCCGCCGTTGTTCATCGCTCAAGGGAGGGGGGGTGTCCGGAGCCATCAACTGTTCGCGCACCGACTGGGGCAGGGGTTGGACACGGCGGTGAGTTCGGGGCTCAGTCCCCGCCGCTGGCGCTGTCCGTTTGCGTTCGCTGCCCTTGGACGGCCAGTTGCGGTACATTTGATGTTCCTTGCGGCACAGCGCCTGGGCATCGGCCACGGTTTCAATGCGCAATCTCTTCCAGTGGCTAGCAATCTTTTCCACCAACGCCTTGGGCAGTTTGTAATTGTTGGTGAACATGACGTATTCGATGAGAACGTTGACGACCCCGGGTTTCAGCTTGTATTCCTCCAGCAGGCTGTGGACGAGCCGCAAGTCGCTGTCGGCCACCTTGGCGCCGTCACTGTATGCGTACAACAACGCGTAAGGGGAAATGGTCTCCAGATCTTGCATGTGCCGTTGGGCGTCCGTCAGTCCCGCAAGTTCTTGTTCTTGCGGCGGCTGGTCCTGGACTTGCGATTCCGCTGCCACCGCTGCCCGGCTTTGCGCCCACCGTACGACTTCCCGACGGAACTGCTCCCAATCAAAGGCATCCCGGGCAAACAAATGCTCTTGGATGAGCCGGGCCAATTCGTCTTCTGTCAGCCGGTACAGCCGGGCCAGTTGCAGGAGGCGGGTTTCCGTCTGCCGGTTCCAATGCTTGTCCAACCCAAACACCGCCCCGACCCGGCTGCGCATGTACGTGACGTCAAAGGACCAGTCCCCCAGCGGTACCTCCGGTTCCGTGTCATCGGGTGGTGGAGTAGTCAACGTCTCGGCTTGTCGCAAATCGTTGGGCGACAAGGGGGAATACACGTCGTGAAACGCCCGGCTCACTTCTTTTAAAGAAGCCGGCACGTCCGGAAAGCGGCGGCACAACATCTGCTGCAGCTGCTGATACTGGGGCTCCCCCAGGCGGTTCAACAACATGACGGCCAGCACATCGCTGGCAAAAAATTGCCGCGGCGAAAGCGGCAGTTGCAATCGGTAATGCATGCACCGCGTTTCCCCTTCTTCCGCATACGACCGCAACAACCCCAGTCCTTCCAGCCGATGACGGGCTTGCAACCACACGTCCATCGTCCACCCGGTGAGGGACAAGAGCAAACGGTGCCGCCACTGGGCATCCGGTTCCCGTTCGGCCAGCGCGTGCATGAGCAAATACAAATTGATGGCTTCGGCACCGGCCAACGGTTGGTAAAGGAAGAGGAGGGACTGCTGTTCCTCGGAATGTAACGGCCGTTCCACATACAGGCGAAACGGATCTTTCGGAAATACCGACCACATGCCCGGCTCTCCTCCCCGTCGCTGTGGTCATTCTTCACGGACATCGGCATCCTTTTTTCGTTTGCCTTTGCGGGGACTGTTCAACATTTCGGACAACTCCTGCATGAACACGTGAATGTCTTTGAACTGACGGTACACCGATGCGAACCGGACGTACGCCACTTCATCCAGGTCGTACAATCGCTCCATGACCATTTCACCGATTTCCCGGCTGGGCACTTCAGACTGGACGACGCTGCGCAGTTCTTTTTCAATCTCGTCCACCAGCGTTTCCAGCTGTTCAATCGGGATGGGGCGTTTTTCGCAGGCCTTTAAAATCCCCCGCAGCAATTTCTCCCGGCTGAATTCTTCCCGTGACCCGTCCTTTTTGATAACGTACAACGGCGCCTCTTCCACTGTTTCAAAAGTGGTAAAGCGGCGATGACACTTTTCGCATTCGCGGCGGCGGCGAATGGACTTGCCGTCGTTAAACGGACGGGAATCGAGAACTCGGCTTCCCATGTGTTGACAATACGGACAGCGCATGACCCGTCAGCTCCATCTCGTTTCATGGGTATAGTTTGTCTGATCCCGTCGATTCCGTCAATAGGACAGAAAAGGCGGGCATACTGAAACGCCCGCCAGTCATCTTTTGAACAACCTTCTGAACAACAGTTCGACCTCTCGTTAACGTGCGCCCGTGGAAGCCACTGCCGCCGTTTCCGAGCCCGCCGCATTGGCCAAGTGACGCGCGATGTGCTGGACCGCTTCCACCACCCTGCAGGAATAACCCCACTCGTTGTCGTACCACGCCAACACTTTCACTTTGCTTTCGCCGATGGCCATGGTCGAAAGGCCGTCCACAATGGCCGAATGGGGGTTGCCGATAAAGTCGACGGAAACGAGGGGCTCTTCCGTGTATTCAATGTACCCTTTCATGGTCGTCTCGGCCGCTTCTTTCAGCACGCGATTGACGTCTTCCGCCGTGGCCGGCTTTTCTAAATCAACCACCAGGTCGACAACGGAAACGTTGGGCGTCGGCACCCGCAACGCCAAACCGTTCAACTTCCCTTTCAACTCCGGCAACACTTTGGCCACCGCTTTTGCCGCTCCGGTCGTCGTCGGCACGATGGACTGTCCGGAAGCCCGCGCCCGCCGCAAATCTTTGTGGGGGTTGTCCAAAGGTTTTTGGTCGTTGGTAAAGCTATGCACCGTCGTCATCAGGCCTTCCCGGATGCCGAAGGCTTCATGCAGCACCTTGGCCACCGGCGCCAGACACGTCGTCGTGCACGATGCGTTGGAGACAATGTGATGGCGCTCGGGATCGTACAGTTGGTGGTTGACCCCCATGACCAACGTAAAGTCTTCGTCCTTGCCCGGGGCGGTAATCAGCACTTTTTTCGCTCCGGCCTCCAGGTGCTTGCCCGCTCCTTCCCGATCGCGAAACTTGCCGGTCGCTTCCACCACCACGTCAATATCCAGCTCGCGCCACGGCAGGCGGCTCGGATCCCGTTCGGACACCAATTGCACCCGCCGCCCTTCCACCACCAAGGCGTCGCCATCGGCCCGGATCGTGCGGTCCCACGTGCCATGCACCGAATCGTACTTCACTAAATGAGCCAACGTTTCGGCCGGATAACTGGCATTGACGGCCACGATTTCAATGTCGTCAAACGCTTGTGCCCGCCGGAACACCATCCGTCCAATCCGCCCAAACCCGTTGATCGCTACCCTGATCCCCATCTCCGATTTACACCCCTCACCAATTATTACACACTAAATCCTATGAAAGGCACATTTAGTATAGCACATTTTCTCCTTTAACGGTATATTGCAAACCAACCTTTTCGCCATCCACGGGCTTGGCGGAATAATCCGGTGTGACAGACGCATCGCGATAAATGTGCCGGTACTTTTGATAATAGTAAAGCACCTTCCGGACATAGCGGCGGGTTTCCGGATACGGAATTTGGTCCACGGTATCCGCTCGGCCGTCCCACTGCCCTTCCCGAAGCCACCGGTCGACAACGCCTTGGCCCGCATTGTAAGCGGCGATGGCCAAGGGCCAATTTCCCTGGTAATAATCCAACAGCCAGCGCAAATACCAAGTGCCGACTTCGATGTTCAACGACGGATCGTGCAAAAACTCCTCAGCCGCTTCCGAGTAACCCATTTGCAGCAACGCCCACTTGGCGGTTTCCGGCATCAATTGCATCAAACCTAAGGCCCCTTTTTTGGAACGGGCATCTTTGTTGTACCGGCTCTCCGACTGGATGATGGCCGCCACCAAGTACGGACTGACGTCGTATTTGGCGGCCGCTTGCCATATTTCATCCCGGTAGTGCATAGGAAAAGCCAGCCGTTGATACGTCGCCGAATACACCAACAAAAGACCGGCCAGGAGAGCGACCGCCACCCAAAACCGCTTATTTTTGACCACGCGCATGGTGCACCAAGGTCCGCAACTGGCCCATCAGGCGCTCCACTTGCTCTTCGGTTTCGGCCAACGAACCTGAATTATCGATGATAAAATCGGCATACTGCCGTTTCTCATCAATGGGCATCTGGGCCCGAATACGTTTCTCGGCCTCTTCCCGGCTCAATCCGTTGCGGTGCATTAACCGTTCCAATTGGATCGAGGGCGGCACATACACCAAAATGAGCTTGTCCACGCGCCGTTGTCCTTCCTGCACCATCGATTCGATGAGCAAGGGGATGTCCAACACGACGACGGCCTCCGGATCGGCCGCCAAGGCCGCCTGCACCTGCTCGTCCATTTTTTGGCGAATCAAAGGGTGGGTGATGGCATTCAGTCGTTGCCGTGCTTCTTCGTCAGAAAAGACGAGGGACGCGAGTTTTTCCCGATTCAACGTGCCGTCGGGATGGAAATACTCCTCGCCGAACGCTTGCCGTATCGCCGCCCATCCTTCACTCCCCGGTTTCACCACTTCCCGGGCCCAGTAGTCCGCGTCAACGATGACGGCTCCCCGTTTCCGCAACATGGCGGAAACGGTGCTCTTGCCTGTGGCAATGCCGCCGGTGATGCCAAAGATCACACGCATCCATCCTTCCTAAAACAATTTGGAAAAGCCGAGCAACAGCAACAACACGCCCGGCAAAAACGACGCCTGCCGCATCCACTTCCAGTCCGCCAGCCGCAATCCGGTCCGCAATCCGGCCAACAAAAACAGACAGCAGAAACCGCCGATGCAAAGGGCGGTCAGCCACGGCGAAAACCCGACCATGACGGCCCCGATGCCGGCCCCCATGGCATCGAGGGACAAGGCCAATCCGAGCAAAAGCGCCTCGGCGGCGGAAATCGTCCCAGAGCGATCCATATCGGCCATGTCCGGTTTTTTCAACACGCGAATGACGTAGCCGAACAATTGAATTTCCCACAAGGGGCGCCAGCGACGGTCATCCCGACGATGGGTATTTGGCGACGGGGTCGACAACGCCGACGGCAGCTGCTCCGGCGTCACCGAGGCTAACGGTTCCCGTTCTTCCTGTACGGCCCGCCGCACGTTCCACAGAGACCATAACCCGATGAGACACAAGATCAAAGCCCCGATGCGTTTCCCCCACACCGGTGCCATCCATCCCACCAGCCAGCCGCCGACGGTCATGATGGCGAGCACCATGCCAAACGAACAAGCGGCAATCACCAACACCGAGCGCACCGGAATGCGGATGTGCCGCAAGCCGTACGTGGCCCCGACCGTAAAGCTGTCCAAGCTGACCGCCAGCGACAACAAAAAGACGGATAACAGCGCCACCGCTTTGCCTCCTTCATACCGATGTTCTCCCCATCGTATGAAGGAGTGGGCGGTGTGGTTACCGGCTTCTTGGCAACCGCTGGCAACGGGGGCAAAAGTGAGTTCCCCGGCCGGCCACGACGATGCGCCGGATGGGCTGTCCACAACGCCGGCACGGTTCCCCTTCCCGTCCGTACACCGACAACTGATGCTGGAACCCCCCTTCTTCCCCATTGCTATGCCGGTAGGTGCGCACCGATGCCCCTCCGGCAGCCAATCCCCGCTGCAAGACGTCGACCATGGCCGCATGAAGGGACTTCACGTGCCGCCGTTGCAACGTGCCCACCCGCCGCTCGGGATGAATCTTGGCCAAAAACAACGCCTCGTCCACGTAAATGTTCCCGAGACCGGCCACCACTTGCTGGTTCAATAACGCCGACTTGATCATGCTGCGGGCATGCCCGGCCAGTTGACGAGCCAACCGTTCAGGGGTAAAGTCGGTGGCCAGCGGCTCGGGTCCCAGCTTTTCCAGGCCCGGCACGAAATGCAACTTCCCTTTCGGTACCAAATCCCACGTGCCAAACTTCCGCACGTCCTGGTACAACAAGACCGTGCCGTCGGTGAACGTCAACACCGCGTGGACGTGCTTGGCCTGAACGTGCTCGCTCCATCCAAACCAAAATTTTCCTTCCATGCGCAGATGAACGACCAACGTATAGTCGGTCCATTGCCAGAGCAAATACTTGCCTCGCCGCTGGACCGCTTCCAGCCGTTGCCCGGGCAGGACTTGCGACAATGCCTCGGCCGACGGCTGCCGCACCAATGGGGTATAATGAATGACCACCGTCTGGACCGTCTTGCCTTGAAGGCGGTGCTCCAACGCCCGGCGCAACGTTTCCACTTCCGGCAGTTCCGGCATGTGCTTCGACCCTTTCTACATGCTGGCTTCCTTTGTGCCTTCACTTGGCGTCATACCACGTCGGGCCGTCGGAGACGTCCACTTTCAACGGCACCTTCAGCGGAACCGCCTGCTCCATGACCTCCCGCACCAACGCGTACATCTCTTCCCGTTCATCGGGGTGCACCTCGCAAATCAATTCGTCGTGGACTTGCAACAACATTTGGCTGGCCATCCCCCGCCGGCGCATCTCTTCCTCCAAGCGAATCATGGCCAATTTGATGATGTCGGCGGCGCTGCCCTGAATGGGCGTGTTCATGGCCGTCCGTTCGGCAAAACTCCGCAAATTGTAGTTGCGGCTGTTGATTTCCGGCAAATAGCGGCGCCGGTTGAGGATGGTGGTCACATACCCTTTTTCCCGAGCCGTCTGGACGGCTTGGTCCATGTATTTTTTGACGCCGGGAAACGTTTCGAAATAGCGCTCGATGAACGCTGCCGCCTCTTTGCGGGGTATGTTCAAGTTTTGCGACAGGCCGTAATCGCTGATGCCGTAAATAATCCCGAAATTGACCGCTTTTGCCTGCCGCCGCATCTCCGGCGTGACCGCCTCTTGCGGGACGCCGAAAATGTCCATGGCCGTTTTCGTATGAATGTCCATGCCCTTCCGGAAAGCGTCCACGAGCCGCTCATCTTGCGACAAATGGGCCAGAATGCGCAGCTCGATTTGCGAGTAATCGGCGGACAAGATCGTCCACCCGGGTTGGGAAGGCACGAAGGCTTGCCGGATGCGCCGCCCTTCTTCCAACCGGATCGGGATGTTTTGCAAATTGGGTTCCGTGCTGCTGAGCCGCCCGGTGGCCGTGATGGCTTGGTTGAACGAGGTGTGGATTTTGCCCGTCTTGGGGTGAATCATTTTCAACAGCCCGTCGACATAAGTGGACAAGAGTTTGCCCAACTGCCGGTAATACAAAATTTTTTCGACGATCTCGTGATAGGGCGCCAGTTTTTCCAACACGTCGGCACTGGTGGAATAACCGGTTTTCGTCTTTTTGATGACCGGCAATCCCAGTTTGTCGAACAAAATTTCGCCCAGTTGTTTCGGCGAATTGATGTTGAACTCGGTTCCGGCCAAGGCGTAGATCTCTTCCGTCAAGCGCTCCAGCCGGGCTTGAAATTGGGCGCCCATTTCTTTCAGTTTTTCCCCGTCCACTTTAAACCCGCGAATTTCCAGCGCCGCCAACACCATGGACAACGGCATTTCCAAATCTTGATACAAGGAATACAACCCGTCTTCTTTCAGGCGGTCCGTCACATCGGCAACCCGCCGAACCATAAACGCGCATTTTTTGACCGCGTGCCGTTGCCACACGTCCTCGGCCGGCCGTTGGCGCTTGGCGCCCCGGCCAAACACGGCTTCGTCCTCTTCCAGCGTCTCTCCGAACATACGGGCCACGTCCGACAGCTGGTGTTGGTTGGACGAGGGGTTGAGCAAATACGAAGCCAACAAATAATCAAAATCGATGCCCGCCAAATCCATGCCGTGGCGGACCAAAGCCACCTTGGCTTGTTTGCCGTCGTAGACAATTTTTTTCGCGTCTGCGTCGGCCAACCACGCCAACAGTTTCTCCGAGCCGCGCAAGACCGAAACCGGAATAAAGGCCGTCTCATCGTCCCAGCTCACACCGAGGCCCAAAATTTCCGGCTGCCATGGCGCCGGTTCCAATTCCAACCAGATGGCCGGACGGCTCTTGCGCCACACGTCGACCAACGCCTCAGCCGCAGCCTGGTCGAGCAACCGGTAAGACAGCGGTTCTGTCTCCGCCGCTTGCGCGTCGGCCGGGCGCTCTCCTTCGGGTTTCTCCATGGCCGCCGGCAACCGATCCAGAAGCGAGTGAAAGGCCAATTTGCGGAACACGGGCACCGCCCGTTCCGGGTCCATCGGTGGCAACGCCAGCGCCGAAACGTCGTACGGGAGCGGCACTTCCCGATAAATGGTGGCCAGTCGTTTGCTCAACATCGCCATTTCCCCGTGTTCCTTTACCCGCTCCCGCAACTTGGCTCCGGGAAGTTCATCGGCATGGGCGACGATGTTTTCCACCGTGCCGTATTGATGCAGCAATTTCAAGGCCGTCTTTTCACCGACGCCGGGGATACCCGGAATGTTGTCGCTGGCATCCCCCATCAACCCTTTCAAATCGACGATTTGGGCCGGCTTCAGTCCGTACTTGCGCTCCACCGCCGCCTCGTCATAGACCTCCACATCGGTGATGCCCCGGCGGGTCAACATCACTTTCACGTCCGGGGACACCAGTTGCAGCAAGTCTTTGTCACCGGTGACCACCAACACGTCATATCCTTCGGCCACCGCCTGATCGGCCAACGTGCCGATGATGTCATCGGCTTCATACAACTCCATTTCGAACTGCGGAATCGACAGCGCAGCCAGCAACTCTTTCAACAGCGGAAATTGTTCCGACAACTCCGGCGGCGTCTTCTGCCGTCCGCCTTTGTACTCGCCGTACGTGTCGTGGCGAAAGGTGCGTTTGCCGGCGTCGAACGCCACCAGCATGTGGGTTGGCCGCTCTTCTTCCAGCAATTTCAGCAACATGGTCGTAAATCCGTACACCGCATTCGTGTAGACCCCTTGTTCGGTGCTCAGCAAAGGAAGGGCGTAAAAGGCCCGGTTGGCCAGACTGTTGCCGTCAAGCAAGATCAGTTTTTTCAACACCGTCACCTCTTGTCTTGGACATGGGCTCCGACGGGGCGTCACCGGCGGTCGGCTGGCGACGCGGCAAAAACACAGAAAACTGGGAACCTTTTCCCAGCTCACTTTCCACTTCAATGCTGCCGTGATGGGATTCCACCAATTGCTTGACAATGGCCAATCCCAAACCGGTTCCCCCCGATTCCCGGGAGCGGTCTTTGTTCACCCGGTAAAACCGCTCGAACAAATGGGGCAAATCGTTTTTGGGAATGCCGATGCCCGTATCGCGCACCCGCACCCATACCCCGCCGTCCACACATTCGATGCGCAGTTCCACCAGTCCGTCGGGAGGCGTATACGTCAAGGCGTTGGTGAGCAAGTTCAGCAAAATTTGGCGAAACCGATCCGGATCCGCCTCAATGGCACAGTCTTGCAGCGCGACCAGTTGCACCGTCAACTGCCGTTCATGGGCTGTCGGCCGGATGAGCCGCAACACGTCTTCCGCCTGTTCTTTGACGGAAATGGTTTGAAAATCGAGTTTGACTTGCCCCGATTCGATTTTGGACAAATCCAAAAGCTCGCCGATCATGCGGTGCATCCGGTCGCTTTCCCGCCAAATGATGGTCAAAAAGTTCCGCAGCGTTTCCGGGTCTTCCGCCGCGCCGTCCAGCAACGTTTCGGCAAACCCTTTGACCGCCGTCAACGGCGTCCGCAATTCGTGGGAGACGTTCGTCACAAATTCCCGCCGCAACTGTTCCAAGCGGCGAATTTCCGTGATGTCGTGCATCACGACCACCACGCCGCCCATTCCGGCGCGGCTCGGAACAGGCGACAGGTGGACATCCAGCACCCGTTCCTGCGGATAGTAGACGGTCAGCTCCTGCCGCAGCCGCTGTCCGCTTCGACGACACTGTTCGATGAGTTCACCCAGTTCGTAATGATGGCTGGCGGCCAAGTGGGTTTGCCCGATCAGCTCCTCCCGGGGGCGGCCCAACAGTTGGGCGGCCATGGAATTGATGAGCAAAATCTTGCCCCGGGCATCCAGCAACAAGACGCCGCTGGCCATGTTTTCCAACAGGCTGATGAACCGCTGGCGATATTCCTCGCCCAAGTTCCGCTCAATTTCCACCTGATCCAACAGATGGTTGAGGGCCTGGACAAAGGGGGCCATCTCGTTCAACGGATCGTGGTAAAACCGTCGGGAGAATTGCTGAGCGGGGACATGTTGTAAAAACGCGGTCAACTGGTTCATCGTCCGTTGATGGGGCGCTAATCCCCACATGATGACACCGTATACACTGGCGCACAATGCCGGCAGCCCAACCAAGATGAGGAGCCAGCCGGAAACTTTCGGGTAAAGCCAGGCCGTGAGGACAGCCGCCGCGGCCAAGACACCCATCACGCCCCCAAAAATTCGCCGGGCGATGCGCTTCATGAGGGTCCCTCAAATTTGTAGCCGATGCCGCGCACGGTTTTGATGTACACCGGCTGTTTCGGATCCGGCTCGATCTTCTCCCGCAAATGGCTCACGTGCACGTCCACGATGCGCGTATCCCCCGTAAATTCGTAATCCCACACCGCATTGAGCAGCTGATCCCGGGACAACACGCGCCCGCAATGTTGCATCATATAGGACAAAATTTCAAACTCCTTGGGCGTCAACTCCAACGGCCGACCTCGAAAACGGACTTCGTATTTTTCCCGGTTCAACGTCAAGTCGCCGACGGAAATGACTGCTCTTTCCGCCGGTTCCGATTGAACCCGGCGCAGCAACGCCTTCACCCGCGCCACCAGCTCCCGGGGACTGAACGGTTTCGTCATATAGTCGTCGGCACCCAGTTCCAGTCCGATCACTTTGTCCGCCACCTCGTCCCGGGCCGACAACATTAACACCGGCGTGCGGAGGCCTTTTTGGCGAAGTTGTTTGCACACCTCCAAGCCGTCCATCGAAGGCAACATGATGTCCAAGATGATGAGATCCGGCTGCGTTTCATACACCATCTGCAACGCCTGATATCCATCGGTGGCTTTGCTGACGGAGAAGCCCGCCTTTTTCAAGTTGAATTCCACCAGCGTCAAAATGGCTTCTTCATCATCGACCACCAGGACGGACTGAGCCATGCCGTTCCTCCTTTGTTTTGCGCGCCAACCGTCTTTGGTTCGATCTTAAACTAGTCCCCTCGGGAATACAACCGCGAAAGAAAAAGCGGCGGAATCGAACTCCGCCGCTTCGTGTCACATATTCCGGACAATCTGGAGCAAGTTTTCCACCGATTGGGCCGACTTGTCCAGGGCCGCCTTTTCCTCCGGCGTCAACTCCAGTTCAATGACCCGTTCGATGCCGTTGCCGCCGAGGATGGTCGGCACGCCCAAATAAATGTCATGATAGCCGTACTCGCCTTCCAAGTAGGCAATGGCCGGCAAAATGCGTTTTTTGTCCTTGATGATGGCTTCCGCCATCTGCACCAAGGAAGCGGCCGGGGCGTAATAGGCGCTGCCGTTGCCCAACAGGTTCACGATTTCCCCGCCGCCTTTTCGCGTCCGCTCGACAATGGCGTCCAATTGATCCTTCGGCAACCATTTCTCCAACGGAATGCCGCCTACGTACGAATAACGGATGAGCGGCACCATATCGTCGCCATGACCGCCCAGCACCACGCCGGTCACATCTTCCACCGAAACGTTCAACGCCTGAGCGACAAACGTCCGGAAGCGGGCCGTGTCCAACACGCCCGACTGGCCGATGACCCTATTTTTAGGAAAACCGGTCGTCTTAAAGGCCACATACGTCATGGCGTCCACCGGGTTGGACAGCACCAGCACAATGGCGTCCGGCGAGTATTTGGCCACCTGTTCGGCCACCGAGCGCATGATGCCGGCATTCGTGTGGACCAAGTCATCCCGGCTCATGCCGGGTTTGCGCGCCACGCCCGCCGTAATGATGACCAGGTCGGAGTTTGCGGTATCTTCGTATCGGCTCGTCCCGACAATGTTGACGTCAAAGCCTTCGACCGGACCGGCTTCCAGCATGTCCAGGGCTTTGCCCTTGGTCGGATTTTCCAATTGGGGAATGTCCAACAGCACGATATCCCCCAACTCTTTTTGGGCCAGCATCAGGGCCGTGGTGGCGCCAGTGTACCCGGCGCCGATGATGCTGATTTTTTTCCGTTTCATGGACATGTTCGTTGTCCCCTCCGTTTGATGGACTTACAGATGGGCCTTATCTCATTCCATGTTTTTGATCAGATGATCGGCAAACTCCGAGGTCTTCACTTCCGTCGCGCCTTCCATGAGACGGGCAAAGTCGTAGGTGACGATTTTTTGCGAGATGGTTTTTTCCATGGCACGGATGATCATGTCGGCCGCTTCTTGCCAACCGAGATGCTCCAGCATCATGACGCCGGACAGAATCACCGAACCGGGGTTGACTTTGTCCAGACCCGCATACTTAGGCGCCGTGCCGTGGGTCGCTTCGAAGACGGCATGTCCGGTTTCATAGTTGATATTGGCCCCCGGTGCGATGCCGATGCCGCCCACTTGTGCGGCCAAGGCGTCCGAAATGTAATCCCCGTTGAGGTTGAGCGTGGCAATGACGTCATACTCCGCTGGCCGGGTGAGAATTTGTTGCAGGAACGCGTCGGCGATGACATCCTTGACGATGAGTTTGCCCGCCGCTTCCGCCTCGGCCTGGGCCCGGTTAGCGGCCTCCACGCCTTCGGATTCTTTGATCCGATCATATTGTGCCCACGTGAAAACGCGGTCGCCAAACTCTTTTTCTGCCACTTCGTAACCCCAGTTTTTGAAGGCGCCCTCGGTGAACTTCATGATGTTGCCTTTATGCACCAGCGTCACGCTCTTGCGGCCCCGCTGCAGCGCGTACTCAATGGCCGCCCGGACCAAACGGGTCGTCCCTTCTTTGGATACCGGTTTGATGCCGATGCCCGACGTTTCCGGGAAGCGGATTTTATTGACGCCCATTTCTTCTTGGAGGAAACGGATGACCTTTTTCACTTCCGGCGTGCCTGCCGCCCATTCCACACCGGCGTAAATGTCTTCCGTGTTTTCGCGGAAAATGACCATATCCACCAGTTCCGGGTGCTTCACCGGCGACGGCACCCCTTGGAAATAACGGACCGGCCGCAAGCAGACGTACAAATCCAGCTCTTGCCGCACCGCCACGTTGAGGGAACGGATGCCGCCACCGACTGGTGTGGTCAACGGCCCCTTGATGCTGACTATGTATTCCCGCAATGCCGTCAACGTATCTTCCGGCAACCATTCACCAAACTTTTGATACGCTTTTTCACCGGCATACACTTCATACCAGGCAATTTTCCGTTGACCTTTGTACGCTTTTTTGACCGCCGCATCGAGCACGCGGGAAGCAGCCGCCCAAATGTCAGGACCGGTGCCATCCCCTTCGATGAAAGGGATAATGGGGTTGTCCGGCACGTACAGCTTGCCGTCCTGCAGGCGGATTTTTTCTCCTTCTTTCGGCATTTCGTATTTTTGGAACAATGCCATGCTTGCACCCTCCTTGTGCTTTTTGCAAACCTTGCCCCTTTTGATCTTTATGTCTCTCTTTTCTATCTGTCTATCCACCGGCATGGACATGGGAACGCCCACCAAAGACAAGCGCTCTGATGGGCATCACCACTTCTACATCGCCACTTCTAATCTTACTTCATTTGACGCAGGAGAATCCAGTTCCACGTCGGAGCATCTAGTTCCGCTGATCGATCGGAATGTAGGATGCGTGCTTCGGCCCCACATATTCTGCCCGCGGCCGAATGAGGCGGTTGTTGGCATATTGTTCGAGAATGTGGGCCGTCCATCCCGACACCCGGCTGAGGGCAAAGATGGGCGTGAACAATTCTTTCGGGATGCCTAAATACGTGTAGGTCGACGCCGAATAAAAATCGACGTTGGGGGGCAAGCCCTTTTCTTTCGTGACGATGGCCTCGATTTTCTCCGACATTTCAAACCACTTCGGATCGTTGTTGGGGAGCTTGGACAACTCGCTGGACATGCGATGGAGATGTTTGGCCCGCGGATCGCCCTTGCGGTAGACGCGATGGCCGAAGCCCATGATTTTCTCTTTTTTCGCCAACTTATCTCTTATGTAAGCTTCGATCCGATCCGGCGTGCCGATTTCTTCCAACATCCGCATCACTTGCTCGTTGGCGCCGCCATGCAACGGTCCTTTCAACGCACCGATGGCGGAGACAACCCCCGAATACATGTCGGACAACGTGGCGACCGTCACGCGGGCAGCAAAGGTGGAGGCGTTGAATTCGTGGTCGGCGTGCAACACCAATGCTTTGTTAAACGCTTCAACAGCAATGGCCGGCGGTTCTTCGCCGTTCAACATGTACAGGAAATTTTTGGCGAATCCGTATTCCGGATGGGGAGCGATGGGTTCCAGCCCTTGGCGAACGCGGTGAATGGCGGCCACGATGGTGGACACCCGCGCCGTCAACCGGATGGCCTTGCGCAAGTTCGCTTCCGGCGTGTTGACATTAGCCTCGGGATCGCACATACCTAAAGCCGAAACGGCTGTCCGCAACATTTCCATCGGCGTCGCGGTTTTCGGATACGCTTTCAGCTGGTTCAACACTTCTTCCGGCAAAGCCGCATTTTCACGCAACGCCTTTTCCAGTTCTGCCAACTCGGTGCGGTTCGGCAATTTGCCGTGCCACAACAAATAGACGACTTCTTCAAAGCTGGCGTTTTCAGCCAATTCGTCGATGTTGATGCCCCGATACGTCAAAGTGTCATCAATGATGGAGCTGATGGCCGATTGCGCCGCAATCACACCTTCTAGCCCTTGGGTCGCAGTCATCCTATCGCTTCCTTTCCTGTGAAAATTCTGTTTCTGTTTATCCTTGTTTCAATACTGTTATAGCACAAGGTATCAATCGGGATCCCGTTTTCGTTTTTATTATAAATTAAAAGGAACATTTTGTGAACGTTGGCCCAAAAATCCTTCGATTGCCGATAGAATTGAGATTTGTACCAAAATGGAGTACAATGCCAAAAAAGAGATTTGGAGGCTTGACAACTTGACAAAGGCGCAAGCACAAGTGTTGCTGCGACTTGCCATTGTCCTCGGTGCCGTTGCCGGACTTTTTTTGCTCATCAAATGGCTCGTCCCTCTGGTGACACCATTTATTATTGCCTGGCTGATCGCTTTAATCATCAATCCGGCGGTCAACCTGTTAGAAAAGAAAGCAAAAATGCCCAGGATATTGGCCGTCATGTTGACATTGGCCCTTTTTGTGCTGCTGTTGTTTTCTTTGTTGACCTTATTGACGGCCAAGATCATCATCGAACTGACCCAATTGGTCAACATTTTGCCCGTCTACTTGAATCAGGTGCAAATTTACATCAGCCATTTTCTCACGCAAGAAGTCGTCCTGAACATCTTTAATCAGCTGGAATCGATGGTGGCCAATCTGGATCCGGTGTACCAGGCCCGGATCAACGAAACGATCCGCACCGGTATCGATTACATCACCGACGCGGCGACGCAGCTGTTTCTCTTCTTGCTCAATGCGCTGCTCGGCTTTTTCACCTCCTTGCCCTCGACGGCCTTGTTGTTAATCATCTCGTTTGCCGCCGCGTTGTTCATCAGTAAAGACTGGTATCGCCTGAAAGACCAGCTATTGAAAATAATGCCGCCCCGTTTGGCAGAAAGCTGCCATCGCATCTGGGGGTATTTGCGCAAAGCGACTTTTGGGTTCATTTGGGCACAAGTCATTTTAATCAGCGTGACCGGCGCCATCGTCATCGGTTATTTGATGATTTTGGGCGTCGAGTACGCCATGACCATCGGCCTGGTGATGGCGCTGTTCGATTTGCTGCCTTACTTGGGCGTCGGCACCATCCTCATCCCCTGGGCAGGGTATTGCCTCATCGTCGGCGATTACCGGCTCGGCATCGCCCTGGCCATTTTGTATCTCATCATTGCCGTCTCGCGGCAACTGCTGGAGCCGAAAATTGTCGGCGACAACGTGGGCATGGATCCATTATTGACGTTGATCGCCTTGTACGTCGGCATTCAATTGTTCGGAGTCGCCGGCGCCGTCATCGGCCCAGTGGCGTTGGTCATTTTGGTGTCGTTTCACAAAGCCGACGTCTTTCACGATTTGTGGGCCTACATCACCCGGCCGCTTCACTCATCCACCCAAAAATAACCGTCCAAAAACAAAACAGGCAGCCGCGTCAACTGCTGACGGCTGCCTTATTGCTGTAAGCTTCCTGCAATTGTTCAAACAACTCCGGAGCCATGCGGTCCAGCCGCACCGGTTTCATGTCCCGGTTGACCCACGCGTGGTGAGTCTCGCCCGTCGTCAACAACGTGCGGCCGGATTTGTCTTCCCGATAGATCTCATACCCGAAATGGATGCGCACTTTGCTCAATTGAATGAGCCGGGTGCACACCACAATGTCGTCGCCGTATCGGGCCGGCGCGTGGTAGTCGGCATGGGCGTGCAGGACAGGCAACAAGATGCCGTACTGCTTTTCCCATTCGGCATACCGCCGGCCCGTCACCTGCCGCACAAAATCGGTCCGGCCGATCTCAAACCACACCAAGTAGTTCGTATGGTACACAATCGCCATTTGGTCCGTTTCCTGGTAGCGAACGGCCAGGCGCGTTTCGGTCACGATGGACATGTCCTGTCTCCTCTCCCTAAAGCACTTTGGCCTTCCCGTTGTAAATGTAACCCCGTTCCGAATCGATAGTGACCACCATACCGTCTTCCAACAGTTGCATGGCGTTTTGCACGCCGACGATGACCGGGATGCCCAATTCCAACCCGACAATGGCCGCATGGGATGTCAAGCCGCCCTGCTCGGTTATGATGGCAGCGGCTTTTTCCATGGCCGGTACCATCTCCCGGTCGGTGCTGACGGTGACGAGAATGGCGTCCGGCGTCATTTTTGCCAAAATTTCCTCGACGCTCTGCCCTTTGACGACGCGGCCGGTCACCACCTGATGGCCAATGCCTTGACCGTGGGCAATGACGTCGCCCACCACGTGAATTTTCATCATGTTGGTAGTCCCCACTTCCCCTACCGGCACGCCGGCGGTAATAACGACCAGATCGCCATAACTGATGTATCCTTCCGCCAACGCCCGCTCCACCGCCGAATTCAACATCTTATCGATGGAGGTGGCTTTATCTCCGAGGAGCGGTTGCACGCCCCAGTACAAGGTCAGGCGCCGCAACGTCTTCTCGTTGTACGTAACGGCCACGATGGGGCAGGAAGGCCGGTATTTGGAAATGAGCCGGGCGGTATAGCCGCTTTCGGTCGGGGTGATAATGGCGGCCACTTTCAAGTCCAATGCGGTCCCCGCCACTGCCTGGCTGATTTGATCGGTGATGGTCGTCTGTCCTGCTTGCCGGTGTTTGCGGAACATTTCCCGGTAATTCAGCGCTTTTTCTGTCGTCTCGGCGATTTTGGCCATCATCCGGACCGACTCCACTGGATATAACCCTGAGGCAGTCTCGCCGGACAGCATGACCGCATCGGTGCCGTCCAAAATGGCGTTGGCCACGTCCGTCGTCTCTGCCCGCGTGGGCCGGGGCTGACGCTGCATGGAGTCGAGCATTTGGGTGGCGGTAATGACCGGTTTGCCCGCCCGGTTGCATTTTTCGATCATCATTTTCTGCAACAGCGGCACTTCTTCGACGGGAATTTCCACGCCCAAATCGCCGCGGGCCACCATCAGCCCGTCGGCCACTTCCAAAATGGCGTCCAAGTTTTGCACGCCTTCCCGGTTTTCAATTTTGGCGATGACCGGTATGTCGGCATTCATCTCGTCGAGAATGCGGTGAATTTCGAGGATGTCCGCTGGTTTCCGCACAAACGACGCCGCAATAAAATCGACGCCCTGCTCCACGCCGAATCGGATGTCGGCCGCATCTTTTTCCGTAATGCCCGGCAGTCCGATGGACACGCCCGGCACGTTCACCCCTTTGCGGTCCCGCAACCGGCCGCTGTTTTTCACCCGGCATACAATGTCGGGGCCCCGAATCGCCTCGACTTCCAACTCAATCAAACCGTCATCCAACAGCACCCGATCGCCGGGCCGAAGTTCGTTCACCAGCCCGGGATACGTGATGCTGACCCGTTCTGCATTGCCCACCACGTCTTCCGTCGTCAAAATGAACGTCTGTCCCTCGCGCAACTCCACCTCGCCGGTTTCCAGCACGCCCGTACGAATCTCCGGGCCCTTCGTATCCAACAAAATACTGATGGTCTTCCCCATTTCCGCCGCCGCCCGCCGAATGGTCGCAATCGCGGCCGCATGTTCCTCGTGGGTGCCATGAGAAAAGTTCAGTCGGGCCACGTTCATGCCGGCGGCGATGAGTTGTTTCAACGTCTCCAAATTGTTGCTGGCTGGCCCGATGGTACACACGATTTTCGTCTTGCGCATGCGCGAAAACCCCTTTCGGTGAACGTGACGGACGGACTTAGATGGCCAAAATGCTCGCCATGTGATAAATGGACAGATCCGCTTGATGGTTTTGTGAAAACACCTGGCTCATGGGCACGCCACAAATTTCGTTGCGCCGCACCGCCACCATTTCGCCGCTGCGTCCTTCCAGCAAAAACTGAACCGCCGTACTGCCCATGCGGCTGGCCAGCACCCGGTCCGCCGCGGTGGGCGAACCTCCCCGTTGAATGTGACCGAGGACCGTGACCCGGGTCTCAAACCCGGTGCGTTGCTCAATCCACCGTCCGACTTCCAGGCCGCTGGCCGCCCCTTCGGCCACCAAAATAATGCTGTGCTTTTTGCCCCGTTGATATGCCCGGTGCAACCGTTGACACAATTCTTCCAGTTGCTGTTCCAAGGGGGCTTGTACTTCCGGAATGAGGATCGATTCGGCGCCGCCCGCCAAACCGGCCCACAAGGCAATATCGCCGGCAGCGCGGCCCATGACTTCCACCACGTACGTCCGTTCATGGCTGGACGCCGTATCCCGAATTTTGTCCACCGCCGCAATGGCCGTATTGACCGCCGTATCGAAGCCGATAGTCGTGTCGGTTCCGGGAATGTCATTGTCGATGGTGCCCGGCACGCCGATGACGGGAAAACCTTGCTCGTGCAACCGCATGGCGCCGCGGAACGAACCGTCGCCGCCGATGACGATCAGTCCGTCCACTTGGTGTTTTCTCAACTGTTCCAGCGCCTTGGCTTGTCCCTCGGGCGTGCGGAACTCTTCGCAGCGGGCACTGCGCAAAATGGTGCCGCCCCGATGGATGATATCACCCACGGAGCCGGCGTCCATCGGGACAAATTCGCCGGCAATGAGCCCGCTATACCCGTGCTGGACGCCCAAAACGGTCAGCCCGTGATACAACCCGGTCCGGACGACAGCCCGAATGGCCGCATTCATGCCCGGCGCATCGCCGCCGCTGGTCAATACCGCGATCCGTTGCATGCCATCACCTCAATCCTTGCTGTTGCACATGGAAACGGCCGATAGCCTTGTATTTTTCATACCGTTGGGCGATGAGTTCTTCGCCGCTCCATTGGCTCAGTTCCGCCAGCGCATCCCGCAACACTTGGGCAATGGCCCTGGCCTGTTCGTCAACATTCCGATGGGCACCACCCCGGGGCTCCGGAATGATGCCGTCGATAATCCCAAATTCCAAAATGTCCTGGGCCGTGATTTTCATCGTTTGGGCTGCCCGCTTGGCCTGGGAAGCGTCTTTCCACAACAGGGCAGCCGCCCCTTCCGGCGAGATGACGGAATAAATGGCGTTTTCCAACATGTAAATTCGATTGCCCACACCCAGGGCCAAAGCGCCGCCGCTGCCGCCTTCACCGGTGATGATGCAGATGATGGGCACAGCCAAGGTCGCCATCTCCCGCAAGTTTCGGGCGATAGCTTCACTTTGTCCCCGCTCTTCCGCCGCCATGCCGGGATACGCCCCCGGCGTGTCGATAAAACAAATGATCGGACGGGAAAATTTTTCCGCCTGCTGCATGAGCCGCAACGCTTTGCGATAGCCTTCCGGATGGGGCATGCCGAAGTTGCGGGCGATGTTTTCTTTGGTATCTTTTCCTTTCTGATGGCCGATGACCGTCACCGGGCGGCCTTCAAACTTGCCGATGCCGCCGATGATGGCCGGGTCGTCCCCGTAAAGCCGGTCGCCGTGCAGTTCGACAAACGACGTAAACAGCCGCTCGATATAATCTTTTGTCGTCGGGCGGGCGGTATGCCGGGCCAGTTGCATTTTTTGCCACGGTTCCAGATGGGTGTAGATGTCTTCTTCCATTTGCCGGTATTTCTCTTCCAGCGTTTGCAGCTCTGCGGTCAAGTCCAGCCCTTTTTCTTCCGCAAACCGTTGCAACTCGTTGATTTTTCGGCGCAACTCCAAGAGCGGCCGTTCAAATTCCAACTCGCTAGGCATGGGAAGCCTCCTTCGTCACTGCCTGTTCCGCATGGTTGTCCGAACACGCCCCATGGACTTGATGGAGATCCAGCAAATTGATGAGCATATCCCGCAAATGTTTGCGATGGACCACTGCGTCCAGTTGCCCGTGGGCCAGCAAAAATTCCGCGGTCTGAAAATCATCGGGCAGTTTTTGGCGAATGGTCTGCTCGATGATGCGCCGACCGGCAAAACCGATTAACGCTCCCGGTTCGGCCAAGTTGATGTCCCCCAAAGAGGAAAAGCTGGCGGATACGCCTCCGGTCGTCGGATTGGTGAACACAGAAATGAACAAACCGCCAGCCTTTTGGAAGTGTGCCAACGCGGCACTCGTTTTCGCCATTTGCATGAGACTAAAAATGCCTTCCTGCATGCGTGCACCGCCGGATGCCGAAAACAAGATCAGAGGCAGACGTTGCTGATGTGCCCGTTCGATGGCCCGGGTCACTTTTTCGCCGACCACCGAGCCCATGCTGCCCATGATGAACCGGGAATCCATCACCCCAATGGCGACCGGGCATCCTCCAATGCGGCCTTTGCCCGTGACCACCGCTTCCGCCAAGCCGGTTTTCTCCATCATTTGTGCCAGTTTTTCCTTATAACCGGGAAATCCTAACGGATCGGCCGACCGCAATTCGGTATCCCATTCTTCAAAAGAACCTTTGTCTAAAATGAGGTCGAGCCGTTCCGGTGCACTCATGGGAAAATGAAAATCGCACCCTTTGCACACTTTCAAGTTGTTGGCCAGTTCCTTGGCATACATGATGGTGCCGCAAACGTCGCACTTGACCATCAGCCCTTCAGGGATCTCTTTTTTCACTTCAGCCGGCCGCTGGCGCGCTTCTTGCGGCAACGTGGCGTATTTGCGTTTTTTCGGAAAAAAATCTTTGAACATCCACCAACACCTCGCATGGGCTCCAGCTTTTTCCTGCACGCAAGCGCCATATCCTGTATTATGTTTCATTCCATGGAAGATTGCAAAATCCGGTTCAACACTTCTTGCGCATCCCGGGCCTCGGACGCCGGCACTTGAATTTCATACTGTTTGGAGACGCTGGGTCGGACTTGCACCAAAAAGCCTTCTTCCGTCAACGCTGCTTCGATGCGGCGCGCTTGCTTTTCCGCGTGGGTGACATATATCACCGTCCACATGCCTTGGACCTCCTTCTCATGACTGTCCGGCCCATCCGTAATTTTTCAGAATTATGATAACATAGCCTTATAGGGCTGACAAGCAAAGGCCGTGGCCACCGGCTTTAAGGCCACTCTTCTTGTTGATGCGCCAATCGGGCCGACGCAGCGGCGGCGATCCCGGCTACCAAATCGTCCAAAAACGTGTGCACGCTGCCGGTGCCGTGTTGGTTCAGACGTCCGATAACGCCCATTTTGAGTTTGTCCAGGTAGCCAAAACTGGTGAGTCCGATGGAACCGTAGACGTTCGTGATCCCCAAGGCCAAAATTTCGTCCACGCCGTACAACGGGTGGTCTTTTTCCAAAATGGTTTGCAACGGCTCCGGCAGCTTCTTTTCTTCCGTCAGTTGATCGAGGGCGATACCGGTCATCAACGTATATTGCACTTCCCGCTTCCGTAAGACGGATTCCACACTTTCGATGCATTCTTGGAGAGTCAGATTCGGATTAAACGGCAATTGCAACGCATGGACGATTTCGGCGATTTGTTCCACGGTGACACCGCGGTCTTCCAACATACGGCAAACGAGCTCAAACGACATGCTCTCTCCTCCCCATTTCGCACATTACATCGACGCCCCACCCTTGGTTCCAGAGGCATACGTGCCAGCTCCCAGCAAGCGTTCCACCGCTTCCCGCAAGGGCTGGGAATCGTTCACCCGGTACGCTTCGCCCAACTGGATGGCTCGTCCTTGTTCTTCGTAATACAAAATGACCGGTTGTTGCCCACGGTGTTGAAGGAGCAATTGTTTCAGCTGCCGCAGGGCGTGGGGAGAAGAACGCGGACCTGGAATCCGGATGTACACCGGAGCCGGCCAGTTCATGGCGACTTCTTCGAGGGGCATGATACGTTCCACGATCATCGTCCGTTTCTCCGGATTGTCCCAGCGACCTTCAACTAGATACAGTTGTCCTTCTTGAAGTTGGCCGAGCCAGTCTTTAAAAACGGAAGGAAACAACGTCAAACGAATGGAACCGGTGGCATCCTCCAGTTCGGCAAAGGCCATCGGCTCTCCCTTTTTCGTCCGCACGATGCGCAATTGTTGGAGCTCACCGGCCACTGGCCCGGCCTTTTCCGTCCTTGAGGACTGTAGTTCGCCAATGGTTGGTATCCCCCGTGCCCGCAACCGCTCCCGCCACGGGTCCAACGGGTGTCCGGTCAAGTAAAATCCGAGATATTCTTTTTCCATGCGCCATGCTTCCGCTGGCGAATACGGCGCTACATTTGGATAATCCGGTTTCGGTATCGCCGTTGTCAAGAGTTGGGGCTGAGTTTTTTCTTCTTGCATGCGCGCTCCCCAAGCCATGGCCTCATCGAGAATCATCAATAGTTGCGCCCGGTGCCCGGGAAGCGAGTCCATGGCGCCCACTTGGATGAGCGCTTCCAGCACCCGCCGGTTGCACACCCGCAAGTCCACCCGGGCACACAGATCGAACAAATCTTCAAACGGCCCTTCTTTCCGCGCCTCCAAGATGGCCTGCACCGCCTGGGTCCCCACTTGCCGGATGCCGCTCAGCGGATAGCGAATGTCCCGGCCTTCTACCGTAAACTCCAGCCCGCTTTTTTGGATGTCCGGCGGCAAGAGGCGGATGCCTTGTTGCCGCAACTGTCGGCTGTATTCGTGCAACTTGTCAGCCTGGCCGATGGACTCGCTCATCAGCGCCGCCATGAAATGTTCCGGCACATGGGCTTTCAAATAGGCGGTCTGGTAGGCAATGACCGCATAGGCTACAGCATGGGAGCGGTTAAAACCGTACGAGGCAAATCGCACAATCATGTCGTAAACTTGTTCCGCCACTTGGCGGTCGTACCCCATCCGCACACAGCCATCCACAAAATGTTGCCGCTGTTCGTCCAGCACGTCCCGCTGCTTTTTGGACACTGCCCGGCGCAACAAATCGGCTTCGGCCAAAGAAAATCCGGCCATGCGGGCCGCAATTTGCATGATCTGCTCCTGATAGACGATGATCCCGTACGTGTCCTTCAAAATCGGCTCCAGAGATGGGTGGGGGTACGTGACGGCCCTCCGCCCGTGCTTCGCCTGAATGTAATGGGGAATAAATTCCATCGGGCCGGGGCGGTATAACGCCAACACCGCCACGATGTCTTCAAAACAACTGGGCCGCATCTCCTGCAACACGCGCCGCATCCCGGCCGACTCCAACTGAAAGACGCCGGAGGTGTCGCCGGCCGACAACATGCGGTACACCTTCGGATCGTCGTCAGGCAAGCGGTCCATATCCAAGGGCGGCCGGTTTTGCCGGGCCATGGAACGGAGCGTCTTTTCGATAATCGTCAAGTTTTTCAGGCCGAGAAAATCCATTTTCAAAAAGCCCAGCGATTCCAACACGTCCATCGGGTATTGGGTCAGCGCCAACCCGTCGCCTCCGGGCTGCAACGGAATCCAATCGGTCAGCGGACCGGGTGCCAGCACCACACCCGCCGCATGGGTCGACGTGTGGCGGGGAAATCCTTCAATTTGTTTTGCCCAAGCCACCACATGGGCCAGCTCTGGATCGTTGTCGATGAGGCGGCGGAACGGCCCGTCCTCTTGCTCCAACTGTTCTAAGCTGGTGTGGGCTGGAATCAACTTTGCCAGCCGGTCGATCTTGCCGGGGGGCACGCCGAATACTCGCCCCACATCCCGTACGGCGGCCCGGGCCGCCATGGTACCAAAGGTGATGATTTGCGCCACCCGATCGGTCCCGTATTTTTCTGCCACATAGCGAATCACTTCGTCCCGCCGTTCCGTGCTGAAATCGATGTCGATGTCCGGCATGCTGATGCGGGCAGGATTGAGAAACCGTTCAAACAACAAATTGTATTTGAGCGGATCGACTTTCGTAATCCCCAACAAATACGCCACCAGACTGCCGGCCGCCGATCCCCGTCCAGGGCCGGTCAAAATCCCTTGTTTGCGGGCGTACCGCATGAAATCCCAAACGATGAGAAAGTAATCGACAAACCCCATCGATTCGATGACGGCCAACTCTTTTTCCAGCCGCTGACGCACTTCCGGAAGTATACGGCCGTATCGTTTGACCGCACCTTTTTCGCACAACGCCCGCAAATAATCTGCCGCCTGAACGCCTTCCGGAAGGGGAAAACGGGGCAGAATGAGTTGATCAAAATCAAAGGTGACTTGGCACCGCTCGGCAATGACCCGGGCGTTTTCCAGCGCCCAAGGCACGTCGGCAAACCGTTCCCGCATGACATCCGGCGGCGTCAGTTCGTAGCCGGACCAATCTTTTTCCACCTCCGACCACGTTTTCCCTTCCCGGATGCCTTCCAGCACCGGAATGAGCCGGGTGTCCCGCGCCTCCACCGCCAACACCCGGTTGGCCGCCACAAGAGAAATCCCTTCTTTTCGGCTCAAGGACGTCAACATGGACCGCACTTTCCGGAACTGGCCGTCGGCTTTTCCGTGGTCTTCCAACTGCAAGAAAAAATGGTCCGGGCCAAAGGCTTCCCGATATCGGCGCAGCACGGCCAAGGCTTGTTCTTCTTCTCCCCGTGCCAATCGGTAAGCGATTTCTCCGTCGTTGCCGCCGCTCAAGACGATGATCCCTTCGCCATGGGCTACCAATTGGTCGAACGTCAACACCGGCCGGCCTGCTGCCCCTTCCATCTGGGCCAGCGTGGAAAGCCGCACCAAACTGCGGTAACCAGCCTGATTTTCCGCCAGCAGAACCAGGCGGTGGGCCAGACGGGCGGCCCGACCCGCCGGCATTTCGGCGGACCCTTCCGGCTGCATCCACACTTGCAAGCCGATGACCGGATGAATGCCGGCCTTCTTGCACGCCTGATAGAAGGGCACCACGCCGTACATGACGCTGTCGTCGGCCAGCCCCAAACTGGTAAAGCCCAGCTGGCGGGCCTGTTCCACCAACGGCTCCAGTCGCGCGGCACTTTGCAGCAAACTGTATTCCGATTGGACAAACAGGTGAACCACCGATGGCCGCACGGTTTTTCCCTCCGTCACAAGCTATGTTCCATTATACTGAATCGATACTGAATCGCCTTGGCCGTGGCATAAGCGCCCCGGACAGTCTCATATATATCAGCAAATGGCTTGGACCATTCTTCACGGTCGGCAAAGGAGCGGGCATAAGGTGGAAGATCGATTCATCGTCACCCTCGTCTATCATTTTTTCATCGCCTTCGGCATCCTCATCGGCGGCACCCTCACTGGGGGGCTGGGTGCCTTATTGATGGGACAACCGCCCATGGACAGCATGCTGCGTCTGGCGGAACAGCTGAAGCTGTGGGCCATTGTGGCTGCCATCGGCGGTGCGCTCGATGCCTTTCGCATTCTCGAATCCGGCGTCCTCAGCGGACAACTGTCACCGACCATCAAACAGCTGCTTTACATCTTCAGCGCCTTTCTCGGCGCCAACACCGGCATGGTCATCATCCGTTGGCTGGCAGGAGAATCGGCTTCATGAGACGGTTAAAGGAATGGGCCTGGTTCATCCTCGGCGTTTTGTGCGGCGCCGTGGCCATCGTCGGATGGACCGGTAAGCAAATGGACATGCTCTACTTGGAAAAAACCCAATTGGAACAAGAAATCGCCACCTTGAAGGAAGAATTGCACTCGTTGGCCAGTCAGTTGGAAAACGGCCAACCGCGTCAAGTCATCGAAAAACTGCAATTCACGATTGAAGGGGCGCCCGACGGATTCAGCGAGACGGAAATCGTCCGGCGCCTGCAGGAGATGGGCAAATACTTCATCGGCAAGGAAATCCGACCGATGGCCGAAAACCCCGAATTAGTCTTTTACTTTTTCGACAATCGTCTGTTGTTCGTCAACGACCGTTGGCTCAAAATCCAGACGAAAGCCGTCAGCATCAGCCATGTGACCCGACTGTGGCTGACCGTCCGCATCCAACCGGATCCGACGGGTATCGAGTGACGCACAACTCCTTCAACGCTCCCACACTTGGGCCGTCAACAAAGCTTTGGCCATCAATTGATTTTGCATCATCACTTCCAAATCGACCTTGCCAAATCGCCGCCCCACTTCCAACACCGTCGGCCGCACTTCAATGTGGCTTTCCAATGGAATCGGTTTCATAAAATAAATCGTCAAGTTTTCGACAATCATCTCACCTTTCCGGTGTCGACGCAACGAGCGAATGGACGTCTCCTCCAGCAACGTCGTCATCACGCCGTTGGACAACATGCCCAGGGGATTGGTCATCTGCGGCGTGACCACCAACCGGTAACGGGTTTCCTTCTCCTCCCGAATTTCCTGCAGTGCGGAGCGGACAATGTCCTCAATCGTCTCCCCAACTTGCGGCTGATTTTGGTGCAACTGCAAGGCTTTCAGCACGTCTTGCCGGCTGATGACGCTGAGCAGGCGCCGCTCCTCGTTGACCACCGGGATCATTTCAATCCCTTCCCAAACCATCCGGTGCGCCACCGAGGCGATGGACGTCTGGGGCAGGGTCGTAATCGGATTGCGGGTCATCACTTCCGTGATCGGTGTATCCACCGGCATGCCGACCACGTCTTTGGAGGTCACGACACCGATGATTTTCCCTTCGTCGTCGATGACCGGGTAACGGCTGTGGCGCGTTTTTTCCACCAAGTGTTGCCAATCCTTGACCGTGTCGTGTTCCGTCAAGACGTGAATTTTTTCCCGGGGCGTCATGACATCTTCGACCATCACGATGTCTTTTTTGATCAACCGGTCGTAGATGGCCCGGTTAATCATGGAGGCCACCGTAAACGTGTCGTAGGCGCTGGAGATGAGCGGCAACCCCTTTTCATCGGCCAGGCGCTTCACTTCTTCCTTGGCGTCGAAGCCGCCGGTAATGAGCACGGCCGAACCGGCCTGCATGGCCAACAGATGGGCCCGGTCCCGGTTGCCGACGATGAGCAAACTGCCCGGGTCCACGTATTTCATCATGTCTTCCAACTTCATGGCGCCGATGACCATGCGCTGCAACGTCTTGTGCAATCCGTTGCGTCCGCCCAACACGTGCCCGTCGACGATGTTCACCACTTCCGCAAAGGTCAGCCGCTCAATGTTTTCTTTCGCTTTCGTCTCGATCCGGATCGTGCCGACCCGCTCGATGGTGCTGACGAGCCCCCGGTTTTCGGCTTCCTTGATGGCCCGGTACGCGGTACCTTCACTGACGTCCAACTCTTTGGCAATCTGGCGGACGGAAATTTTCGTCCCCACATCCAACCCTTCAATATAGCGTATGATTTGATGATGTTTGGTCGTCATGACTGCCCCCCTGTCCCGACCTGTGATACAAACTTATCATGCACATTATAGTACACAAAAAAAAGGGCAGTCTACCGACTGCCGAAATCCATCTATATTAAAAGGGGGTTTTACTGCTTTCATTGTACTGAACAGAGATTACAAAACCATGACACAACGTTTACAAATCGTTCTCATTTTCTCGTTCCCATTTTCCCCTCGCTCAACCGAGCATGAACACCAACCATCCTCCCTGAATCAACCCGACCAACCCGCCAATGACGGCCCCCAACAGCGTGATCATTTTTAATTCCCGATAGGCGATTTCAACGATTAGTTTTTCCAATTGGGGAAGCGGATACGCCAGCACTTGCCGTTCCACCATGGGCCCCACCGGCAGCCGGCTGAACAGCGCCGGCAAACGGTGGGCGAGCTTTTGCTCCATGCTGTCGAGCGCCGCCGCCAAGGACTGCCGGAACGCTTCCTCTTCGAACGGCGCCAACAGTTGGTTGAGCGGCGTGTTCAACAGTTCACCGGCCCCCCGCTCGGCCACCATGCCCACGATCTTGGCCACATCGTTCCCCTCTTCTTCCCACGGCTTCAACCAGTCTGCCAGCGGCCGATGGGCCACCGCTTCCCACTGGCGTTCCAACCACCGGCTCAACAGTTCTTTCGTCCTGGGTCGTGCCAGCCATTCTTGCATCCGTTGGGCGAGCCATGCCGCCAACCGTTCCTCGTCCACGAAGCGGAACGCCAAGGCAACCCACATCCGGCTGCCGGGCAAATTGGTCTGGAGCAAATCGCGGGTAAAACGCAAAACGGACTGCCGGCCCTCTTCACGGCCGAGCAGATCATTGGCGGCCACCCACAACCGGCGGGCCAAGGCAGGCATCTGCGCCCGAACGATGGCCACCCCATCTTCTCCCAACCAGTCCGCCAACGTCCGGCCCGGTATGGCCAGCACCCGTTGCCGCAGCACCGACCATCCGTGGGCAAACCACGCCGGCCCTTTTCCGGAGGCATCAGCGGGTGAAAAGGACGCACTCCAGCCTATGGCCTGCAGGCATTCCAAGGGCGTTTTTTCCCAATGGCGGAGGCGTTCCAACCCGTCCATCACGAGCCGCCGAAGCCAGCCAGGCGCGAGGGAGTTTTGGATGAATCCCGAGACACTTTCCGGCGAAAGGAGATGTTTTTCCACGACCCTCCCTAATTGCCGGGCCAGTTCCGCGTGCCGTTTCGGGATGAGTCCCGGGGTCAAAGGCACCGTCCATTTGCCGATTTTCCACGCCCGGTGGGGACGGAACAGCATGACGATGGCCAACAGGTTGGTCAAGCCGCCGATCAACGCCCCCACCACCATGCTGATGAGAACAGCCCATCCTGGCTCTAGCGCATGCACCCGGCCTGCCACTCCTTCATACAATACGTTAAACGTTGATAGATGGACACCCGTCCAGGGGAACGGGAGGAATCAGCGTGAAAAGATCCCAAACGAGTGCCGTCGTGACCGTACAAACGAAAGCCTACCCCGAGCCGCTGATGAACGGCGTCCTGAGCATCAATCCCCAACTGCTCAAGAAGTTGAACTTGCGTCCCGGCGCCCTCGTGGCGCTGGCATTTGGACAGCGGCAGACGAAAGTCCATATCGCCGCCAGTCATCATCACAAACAGCTCGTGCTCGTCGACGCAGCCACCGCCCAACAGCTCTGTCTCGAAGACGGCTACCAGTTGAATCTCCGTTACGATCCGAAAATCAACACCCTCACTCTTGGACCGTTGTTTTGCATTCTCATCGATCCGGTCGACAGCCCGACCGTCGGCCTGTTGCGCCCCATGCTCCCGTTCCTGAAAACCGTCACCCGTTACGGTCAAAAAAGAGGTATTCTCGTCTTTGTCGCTAGCCCCTTAGGCGTCAAACCGGAACAACATCAAATCAGCGGCTGGCACCTCCGTCATCAGACGTGGAAAGCAGGAGAATTTCCCCTGCCCGACGTCTGCTATAACCGCATTTCTTCCCGCACCATTGAACAGGCGCAAGAAACCCAGGCCATTTTACAATACCTCGACCGCTCTTGTCATTTTTTCAATAAACAATTTCTCAACAAGTGGCAAGTCCATCAAATACTCTCCCGCTCCGAAGCGATGCGCCATGTTTTGCCGGAAACCCGTCTGTACGAAACGTTGGCCGACTTGAAAGACATGGTGCAAAAATACCGCATCCTGTACTTGAAGCCGGCCAACGGCAGTTTGGGCCGGGGGATTATCCGTCTCGTCCGCCAATCGGACGCCATCCATTGCCAATACGCCACCGTCAGTGCCATCGTCCACAAAAAAATCACCTCGTCCCGCCAACTGCTCCAATTTTTCCAACCCCGCCTCAGCCGTCAACCGTACTTGATTCAGGAAGGTTTGAAGCTGGCCAGCTTCCAGGGGCGACCGGTGGATTTTCGGATCCTAACACAAAAAGACGGCAACAACCAATGGCGCGTCACTTCCATGGTGGCCCGCGCCGCTCAAAACAACACCGTCGTGACCAATGTCGCCCGGGGCGGCGACATTTACAACGTCAAAACGGTGTTGCCCTATATGACCCATCATTCCGTCCAATACGCCCAACAGCGTTTGCGTCAGCTGGCCATCGCCGTGGCCCGGGAATTGGAAGCCCAGTTGGACGGGACTTACGCCGAATTCGGCATCGACGTGGCCATGGACATTTACGACAACTTATGGCTGTTGGAAGTCAACGCCAAGCCGTCGAAAGACGAAAACAGCTTCCTGGGCAAAGACCAAAACCGTCCATCGGTGCGGTATTTGCTGCAATACGTCTTGTATGCCTCCAAACACCAACGGGGCTCATGACGGACTGCCAATGACTGGAATGAAGGAGACTGTGCCATGACTGTCCGGCACACGTTGGGCATCCTCACCTGTCAGATGCATCCGCCTTATGCAGAACACCCTTTTTTCCGGCAAATTGCACTTCAAGCCACCGCGTGCGGTCTGAAGACCGTCGTCTTTTCCCCACAGACGTGGCAGCCGTCCCAACCATGGATCCGTGCCTACACGTGGTCCGAGGAACAAAAAAAGTGGAAAGCCATCATCACGCCGCTGCCCGTTCTCGTCTATGACCGGTGCTTTTTCCTCTCTTCGGCCCATTACCGGTCCGTCGCTCCGTATCTCAAACAACTGCAGCGCCATCCGAAGGTTCAGTTCCTTGGACACGGACTGGCGGGGAAATGGGAAGTGTACACCATCTTGTCCCGCTACCCGGACATTCGGCCGCATTTACCGGAAACGGACCGCGTGTATGTTTCCCAAGATGTGTTGGCTCATCTCGCCCGCATCGGCGATGTTGTCATCAAACCTCTGGGCGGAAGCTTGGGCCGGAAAGTCATCCGCATCACCAAAGGATCCGCCAACACGGTGCACCTGTCTGGGCGAGACGGCTACAACCGGCCCTTTTCGGCCACCATCCCCGCCTCTCAACTGGACCTTTGGTTGAGAAAACAGCTGCCCACCGCCCGGTGGCTCATCCAGCCGTATCTTGAACTCAGCACTCCGGACCAACGGCCGTTTGACATCCGGGTCCTCGTGCAAAAAAACGGCCAAGGGGAATGGGAAATCGTGGGCAAAGCCATCCGGCAAGGGCAGCCTGGGGGCCTGACCGCCAACTTGCACGGCGGCGGGCAAGGCATCGGTTTCATTCCGTTCATGCAGCGGCATTTTCCCGATCAAGTCGAGCGCATCGCACGACAAATCGACGAATTGAGCCTCAAAATCCCGCCGCTGTTGGAAAAGTCGCACGGCCCCTTGGTGGAACTCGGCATCGACATCGGCGTGGATCGACACGGAAACGTCTGGGTCATCGAAGTGAATTCAAAACCGGGGCGCTCGTTGTTTGCATGGACCGGCGAAAAAGACGTGCAAATGCGTTCCGTTCAAAACATCGTCCATTACGCCTGTTACCTCCTGAAAGCAAAAGACTGGAAGGTGAGGGAAAAACACCGCGATGAAAACTTTCGTCATGCCCATCACCATCAACCGACACGACACGCCATGCATATGGTTACCCGATGAGTTGCTGGAGTCGTTTGCCTTGTCCCCGGGAAAAACCGTCATCGTCCGTTTTGGGCAACAACAAAGCCCCGCCCACGTACTTCGCTCGCCTCATCCCGGCCGGGTGTACGCAAGCCATGCGCTGGCCCAACCGTTGTGCTTGCCGAGCTGTCAATTGCACATTCGCCTCACCGAGCAAAACCAACTTCGGTTGGGGCCGCTCATCGGCCTGTTGAGCAACTGGCGTCTGCCCATGTTCACGTCGTTTCTGGCAGCAGCTCAGGACAAAGGAGCGGTCTTTTATTTTTTTCGTCCGGAGGATATCAAATGGAGTGAAAAAAAGGTGTTGGCCACCGTCATCGAGCGGATGAACGGACACCAACAAAAAGTGTACTGGAAACGGCTTAAACTGCCGCTGCCGGACGTCGTTTACGAACGCATTCCAAACCGCCAAAGCGAAAAACGGAAGGACGTCCAGCTTTGTCTGCAAAAGTTGCGCCGAATGCCGAACCTGCACATGTTCAACCAAGGATTTTACAACAAATGGGACATTTATCGGCGGTTGGAAAAAAGTCCGTCGTTGCGTCCTCATCTTCCGGAAACGGCCTTAGCTTATCCGTCGCACATTGACACATTCCTGTCCCGTTACCCAACCGTGTATATCAAGCCCATTCACGGCAGTCTCGGCCTCGGCATCGTCCGAGCCCATCAGGTGAGGAACGGCGCCATTCAATGCGACTACCAACGGGGGGGAGTCGTCCGCTCCCGTCTCGTCGCCAACAGTTTCCGTCTTTGCCAGGAGTACGCCATCGCGCCGACCCGTTACTTGGTTCAGCCGGCCATTCCGTTGATTCAATACCGGCAAGCCCCGGTCGATTTCCGCGTGCATCTGCATCGGGACGGCCACGGCCAATGGCAGGTCATCGCCGTGGGCGCTAAAGTGGCCCACCATCGGCAGAGCATCACCACCCACGTGCGAACCGGCGGCACTTTTATGCCTGCCGAAACCGTCCTCCAGGCGGCCTTCGGCGAAAGAGCAGCGACGATTCTGGAATCGTTGCGCCGCACATCCCTTCTTTTTGCTGAACAAGTGGCCCAAAGCGAAGCCGGTCCCATCGGCGAACTGGGGCTGGACATGGGCATTGACATTCACGGCCATCCGTGGCTGTTCGAAATCAACGCCAAACCCGGCCGCCACATCTTCCACAATCCTTGGCTGAAAAAAGCCGCCCGGGAATCGGCGCAGGCCATTGTCGATTACGCCATCTATTTAAGCGGTTTTGCAGGGGAACAACATCAGGGAGGGACATCATGGTACCCAATGGAAAAGGCCGACCTCTCATCGGCATTTTGACGACGGCCAACCAACGAGGCACATTTTCCGGAAACCGGCAAAATTTTCGGGACCTGAGTATGGCTGCATATCGGCTCGGCGGACGGGTCTTCGTCTTTACGCCCGAAGGCATCGACGAAAAACATCGGCGCATTCTAGGCTTTCGATATGACCCGAAAAAGAGGTGCTGGTTGAAGGTGCGCATGCCGTTTCCCGACGTTGTGTACAACCGCATCCCCCGCCGCGCCGATGAACACAAACCGCATGTGCAGCAGGCGTTGGGGCAGCTGCAGCAATGGCATATTCCGCTGTTTAATCCGGCCTTTTTCAATAAATGGGAACTGTATCGCTGGCTGCGGGACGAGCCGGAATTGAGCCGGCATCTGCCCGTCACATGCCGCTTCTCTTGGGAAGCGCTGCATACGATGTTCAAAGCCCACGGCGCACTTTATTTGAAGCCGGTCTACGGCAAAGCCGGCATTCACTTTTATAAAATCGAACCGGTCAACACCGGCATTCAACTGACGCATCAATTGTACGGGCGACAAAAACGAACTGTGTTTCCCGACTGGAAAGCCTTGCACCGCCATTTGTCCTTACACATCCCGAAACGGCCCTATATTATCCAACAAGCCATTCCGCTGACCACGTACCAAGGGCGACCGTTCGATCTGCGGCTGTTGGTCCAAAAAAACGGCCACGGCCAATGGGCCGTCACGGGGGTCGGCGCCCGCCTGGCCGGCCCACAGGCCATCACGACCCACGTCCCGCAAGGCGGTTTCATCATTTCGCCAGAAACGGGGCTAGCCGCTTTCTTCGGTCCCCAACAGGCGGACGCGATTCTCAAAGCCGTTCGAAAGCTGGCCCTCCACGTCGCCCAATCGCTGGAAGCCCGCTGCGGGTTGCTCGGGGAATTGTCCATGGACATCGGAATCGACCGCACCGGTCAACCGTGGTTTTTTGAAGCCAACGCCAAACCGATGAAATTTGACGAACCCCACATTCGCAAAATGTCCATCCGGCGGTTTTTCGAGTATTGCCATTATTTATCACGGACGGCGAAAAAGGAGTTTTCGACATGAGTGTAAAAATTCGCGAAATTGACACCAACCTGTTGCAGCGTTCCCGTCGGACCTTGCTCCAATTTATCCGCCGGTGCGGCGAGCGGCGCATCACCGCCAGTGCCATCCACTGGTTGAAAACCGTTCCCGGCACTGAATTGACCAAAGACGGCACCCTCATCTTGGCCGCCGTCGACGGGCGGCGACTCATCGGCCTGGTGGCTGTGGCCGACTACGGGCGAAAGGAGTCGCTTATCGTCGTCCATCCCCAATACCGCCGCCAAGGCGTCGCTCTGGCGCTGGTAGATGAGATTGTCCGGCGTCTGGATCGAGTCTACGGCCGCGTCGCCATCGACAACATTCCGAGCTTGTCCATGTGCCTGCAAGCCGGCTTCGTCGCCTTTGCCATGGACAAAGGCCCGACCGGCAAGCCGACCCTCTGGATCGGCAAAGGAAACTGGCGAAAAGACGAAGTCATTTAAAGAAAGTTGGCGAGTAGACGGCATCGAAAAGGCATCTAAAATCTAAAAAACATCAAAAAAGGAGGCTGCCCTCGGCCTAACCCAAGGCCGAAGCGGGTAGCCTCATCTTGTCGTTAAAGAAACCGGCGATGGCAACGCTTGCCGTCGTACGTAAACAACACCGGCCGATCTTCGACCACCGTTTCCAAATGGACGGTCCGCCCCCACAACTTGTAGACGTAGGGCAAGGTCCGTTCCGCGTACTTCAAGTCCAGCTCCACGCCTTCATATCGATGTTTCAAATACAACTCGCCGTTGCGCAAATAATCGCCGTCTTCCACGACAATGTACGGAAAGCCGCCGTTGACTTTGGACATGACGAGCCGATCCCGTACTTTTTCCCAGTCTTTTTCCACGACCACCCAATCGTGCCCCACTTTTTGATACAAATACAAATCGGTCTCTTCCACCAGTTCTTTCGTCAAATAGTTGCGCAAGAAAGAAATATCCGAATCCAACTCCCGCACTTCAAAGATTTTTTGCCGTCCTTGCCCGGGCTTGCGGCCATAACGCCGCTGTTCTTCTTCCGTCGGATTGTCCCAACGCTTTTCAATGTCTTCAAAAATTTTCAAACCTAAGTAATACGGATTGATGGTATGCCGCGACGGCTGCACCACCGCGCTGTGGAGCTTGGCAAACTCGATGGTTTCCTCTTCCGTCAAATCCAACTCCCGCATGATGCGCAAGTGCCAGTACGTGGCCCAGCCTTCGTTCATGATTTTCGTCTCGATTTGCGGCCAAAAGTAAAGCATTTCGTTGCGGACGATGGTCAAAATATCCTGCTGCCAGTCGGTCAACTCTTCACTGTGTTCCAAGATGAACAACAACACATCTTTTTGCGGCTTCTCGGGAAAACGGCGCCGCCGTTCTTCCGGCTCCGGTTTCTTCTCCTTTGGCTCGTCGGTCCTTTCGTCCAGCTTCCATAAATCGTCATAGGGAGTTTTTCGGACCGGCCGTTTTTCTTCTTTGCGGCTGGACTCCTTCTGGCGGCGGGGCGGTTGAATCAAAGACGGGTCAATATGTTCCTGGATGGCCAATGCAGCATCGAGAAATTTTTCCACTTCCTCCGCTCCGTATTCCAGCTCGTATTGCCGGATGCGTTCGGCCGACGCAGCCATGCTTTCCACCATCTGCCGGTTGGTTCGGCTGAAGTAGACGTTGTTCTTGAAAAAGTCACAATGGGCAAGCACATGGGCCGCGATCATCTTGTTTTGGATGAGCGTGTTACCTTCCAGGAAAAAGGCGTAACACGGATCGTTATTGATGACCAACTCATAAATCCGGCTTAAATTGAGGTCGTAATCCATTTTCATCCTATGGAAAGCTTTTCCAAAACTCCAATGGCTGTACCGGGTCGGCATGCCGTACCCGCCGAACATATACATAATATCGGCCGGCACGATTTCAAAACGCATGTCGTAAAAATCGAGCCCAAACCCCTTAGCCACTTCCATAATTTCGGCCGTGGCTTTTTCAAACGCTTTGATCTCATCCGGCTTCACGTCCATCCCCCCCTAGCCGACCACGGGCGCGGAAAAACGTCTTCAACGCTTGATAAATATCTCCTTTTTCGCGAATCAACACATGGATGAACCGAGGATGTTTAATGTGCCGGTACGCGGACATCAAGGTCGATGTCCGGTTGTATTGATTCACCTCGCCATAACCAAACATGTTGCAATGTTTCAACAGCTCGTTGACCAATTGCACACACCGCTCGTTGTCTGACGTCAAATTGTCGCCGTCGGAAAAGTGGAACGGGTAAATATTGTAACGTGAGCTGGGATACCGGTCGTGGATGATCTCCAGCGCCTTCCGGTACGCCGACGAACAGATGGTGCCGCCGCTTTCCCCGCGGGTGAAAAACTCCTCTTCCCCCACTTCTTTCGCTTCCGTGTGATGGGCAATGAAGACGATGTCCACTTTTTCATATTTGGTCCGCAAAAACCGGACCGTCCAGAAAAAGAACGTGCGGGCCACGTATTTTTCAAACGTCCCCATGCTGCCGCTGGTGTCCATCATGGCGATGACGACAGCATTGGAACGGGGTTGTTCCACATCCTCCCACGTCTTAAACCGCAAGTCTTCCGGCGTGATGCGGCCCATGCCTTTGCCGCCCTGCATCAGATTTCGCTTCATCGCCTCGAGAATCGTCCGCTTTTTGTCCAAGTTGCCCATCAGACCCTTTTTCCGGACGTCATTGAAGCGGATGTCTTCCACGACCATCTGTTCTTGCTCTTTCGGCTGCAAGAAGGGCAGCTCCAGCTCGGCAAACAGCATTTCTTCAATGTCATCCAGCGTCACTTCCGCCTCGTAGTAATCGATGCCCGGCTGGTCTCCCGCCCCGCCGCTACCGGCACCGGCTCCCGAGCCCCCCGACGCATCCTGTGCCAGAACATCCCCCACTTTCGTCTTGCCGTTGCCCTGGCCGGCGTGTTGCTGTTTGTTAAAATTGAACCGGAAACGGTATTCTTCCAGTGAACGAATCGGAATTTTGACAATCTGTTTGCCGTCGGACATGATGATGCTTTCGTCACTGATAAGCTCCGGCAAATTGTTCTTGATGGCTTCCCGAACCTTTTCTTGGTGGCGCATTTGATCTTGATACCCTTTACGATGAAGGGACCAATCTTCCCGTGAAATGGTAAACGATCCGCCCATCAGCCAGTCCCCCCTTCTTCAACAACAATCATGCTCATAAAGTCAAGAAAAGCGACACTGTTCCAGTGCCGCCCCCCGGAATGTTCCATGCATCATCGGTTCAATAGACTGCCGACATAGCGAAGCAATTCGTTGGCACAAATCGGACAATAGCCATATTCGTCTATGAGCCGCGCCGTCACCTCGTTGATTTTTTTCAATTGATTTTCATCGGGTGTTTTGGTGGATGTCGTGATTTTCACGACGTCTTTCAAATCGGCAAACAGCTTCTTCTCGATGGCCTCCCGCAGCCGTTCATGGGAATTGTAGTCAAACTTTTTCCCCTTCCGGGCATAGGCGGAAATGCGGATCAAAATTTCTTCCCGGAACGCCTTTTTCGCGTTTTCCGAAATGCCGATTTGCTCTTCAATGGAACGCATCAGTTTTTCATCGGGATCCATTTCTTCGCCCGTCAACGGATCGCGAATCTTCGTCCAGTTGCAATACGCTTCCACGTTGTCCAAATAGTTTTCCAGCAGCGTTTTCGCCGACTCTTCGTAAGAATAGACAAACGCTTTTTGCACTTCTTTTTTGGCCAATTCATCGTACTCTTTCCGCGCCATGGCGATATAATTCAAATACTTTTCCCGCTCTTCCTTGGTAATGGATGGATGCTGATCCAGGCCGTCCTTCAACGCCCGCAGCACGTCCAAGGCGTTGATGCACTCGGTATCGCGGCGAATCAAGGCGCTGGAAATGCGGTTGATGACGTAACGGGGATCGATGCCGTCCATCCCTTCTTCGGGAAATTCGTTGCGCAACTCTTCCACGTCTGAATCTTTAAACCCTTCTACCGATTCTCCGTCGTACAGGCGCATTTTTTTGATCAGATCCATACCTTGTTTTTTGGAATCTTTCAGCCGGGTGAGGACGGAAAAAATGGCTGCCGCCATCAGCGCATGCGGAGCAATGTGGACATGTCCGAGGTCGCTTTGCCGAATCAGTTTTTGGTAAATCTTTTCTTCCTCCGACACCCGCAAATTGTACGGAACGGGCATGACAATGATGCGCGACTGCAACGCCTCGTTTTTCTTGTTGCTGATAAAAGCTTTATACTCCGCCTCGTTCGTATGGGCGATAATGACCTCATCGGCCGAGATGAGCGCAAAGCGCCCCGCCTTGAAATTTCCTTCTTGCGTCAAGGACAGTAAATTCCACAGAAATTTTTCGTCGCACTTCAGCATTTCCTGGAATTCCATGATGCCCCGATTGGCCTTGTTCAGTTCGCCGTCAAACCGGTACGCCCGCGGATCCGATTCGGAACCGTATTCGGAGATGGTGGAAAAGTCGATACTGCCGGTCAAGTCGGCAATGTCTTGGGACTTCGGATCCGACGGGCTGAAGGTGCCGATGCCGACGCGCTGGCTCTCGGACAGAAGCACCCGTTCCACCGGCACTTCCTCCACCCGCCAGTTGTATTCCTGCTCCACCATCAGGCGGCAGTACGGGCAGAGATCGCCTTCAATTTTGACTCCCAGTTCTTTTTCCACTTCCGGCCGCAACTCGTGGGGGATCAAATGCAACGGCTCTTCGTGCATAGGGCATCCTTTGATGCCGTACAACGCACCCCGCTCGGTGCGCGAATATTTCTCCAGCCCCCGTTTCAGCAAGTTCACGATGGTCGATTTCCCTCCGCTGACCGGTCCCATCAACAACAAAATGCGCTTGCGGACATCCAGGCGCTTGGCCGCCGAATGAAAATATTCTTCCACCAACCGTTCCAACGTCCGGTCCAAGCCGAAAATTTCATCGCTGAAAAACAGATAACGACGCCGTCCGTCGACTTCTTCGATGCCAGCATCGGCAATCATATTGTAGACACGGGCATGGGCCGTCTGGGCCACGTACGGCTTTTCCCGAACAATTTCCAAATATTCGGCGAAGGTCCCTTCCCATCGCAATTTCTCTTCCTGGCTCCGGTATTCCGCAATGCGTTTGATGATATCCATAGAGCCTCCCCCCATGGCCATACATGTATATCATGTATCCAAACCCGACGGTTCATTGACGAAAAACAAAATTTTGATAAGAGAATGTCGATAATTCAAATATATGGCCGAAGTAAAAGAGATATTCTCCCGAGACAACACGGGTTGAAAACCATGCTGTACCTTAATTTTATGCCGAGAGGAGGCCGAAGTTACTTACAGCAACCATGAATCGTTCAAAACACGACGAACAAAAACCACACGATCATCACCACATGGATGAATCCCCGAAATAAACTGCCGCCCAACAGACCAACGAGGGAGGCGAAGCCAATCCGAACCGCCTTCGGCAAATGTTGATGCCGCCACCACTCCACCGCCACCACGGCCAAAAACGGGCCGACCAACAGCCCCAAAGGCCCGAGGACGAACGGACCAAACAACGCCCCTAAAACCGCCGCCCAAAACGACGCTCGCGAGCCGCCGGCCCGCTTGACCAACAGGCCGCTGGCCGCCACATCAATGACCAAACTGACGGCCGTCAACAGCACCATCGTCACCCAAAACCCCCATCCCAAGAAGCCGTCGCCGATAAACCATTCAAACACGAGAAAACCGAGCAACACCAACGGCGTGGACGGGATGACCGGCACCAACAAACCGACGAAACTCAACAAAAAACAAGCCCACACCACCAGCCACAAAACCCATTCCATGTCCATTCCCCCCAGAAAAAAATGAACCACTGCCGGAACCACCGGCAGTGGACGACAAAGGGCTACACGCCTTGTTTCAACACTTGTCGGACGATGGGGCCGATCAAGTCGGTCTCGACCAGAAAAGCATCGTGACCGAAAGGCGAACTGAAGGTCAGCATTTTCGCCTTCTTGTACAAACTCTTCAGCATCTGGTACAAATTGCGCAAATGGGACACTTCGTAGAGGAGATCTTCTTCCACACCGATGATCAGCACTTCCGCTTCGATGGCACTCAACACTTCCGCCAGACTACCCCGATCGCGGCAAATGTCATGGGTATCCATGGCCTTCAACAAGTACAGGTAACTGTTGGCGTCAAATCGCCGGACCAGCTTTTCACCTTGATAGCGCAAGTAGCTTTCCACCGCATACGTGGAATGAAAGTCCAACTCCCGCTGCGGCGGATCCGTCTGCTGCAACCGCCGGCCAAACCGTTCTTCAAACAGTTCCGCCGTCCGGTAGCTGATCATGCCGATGGCCCGGGCGATGGCCAGGCCTTTCGTCGGTCCCGGACCGGGGTAATAATCGCCACCCTGCCAGGCGGGGTCGCTCATGATCGCTTCCCGAGCCACGTGGTTGTATGCAATGGCCATGGGTGTAAAGCGGGCCGCGGTGGCCATCGGGATGAGGCAATCCATGAAGTCGGGGTAGAGGATGCCCCATTCCAACACTTGCATCCCCCCCATGGAGCCTCCCAGCACACAGCGCAAATGTTGGATGCCCAATTGGTCCAACAGCGCCTTTTGCGCCCGGACCATATCCCGGATGGTCACCGTCGGAAAACGGAGACCGTACGGCCGATCTTCCCCGGGCGGGATACTGGCCGGCCCGGTGCTGCCGTTACATCCGCCGAGCACATTGGAACAGATGACGAAATATTCATCGGTGTCCAGCCACTTTTCCGGGCCAACCAAACCGTCCCACCATCCAGGACGTTCCGTCGTGCCGCAGACGTGGGCATTGCCCGTCAGCGCATGGCAGATCAAAACTGCGTTGTCCTTCTTGGCGTTCAACCGACCATACGTCTTGTAGGCAATTTTCACTTCCGGCAACAACGCGCCGTTCTCCATGCGCAAATCGCCAATGTTGGCGAACTGCAGGCCGTCACCGACCTCTTCCTGTTCTCTCGTCTTCAACACCACTTCATCCCCATGCCCTTTCACCTCTTGTTATTGTGAGTGGTCATGCGCTGTCAACGTTCGAGCGCATGCGGTCTCGTGCTTCAGCGTTGACTTGCTTGCAACGCTTGTTCCAAGTCGGCAATGATGTCTTCCACGTGCTCAATGCCGACCGAAAGACGAACCAATTCCGGCGTCACACCGGTGCTTTGTTGTTGTTCCGGCGTCAGTTGCTGATGGGTCGTGCTGGCCGGGTGAATGACCAACGATTTGGCATCGCCCACATTGGCCAAGTTGGAGAACAACTGGAGTGCATCGATGAACCGCTTGCCGGCTTCCAAGCCACCCCGGATGCCGAACGTCACAATGGCCCCTTGCCCTTTCGGCAAATATTTTTTCGCCAACGCATACGACTCATGTCCTTCCAAGCCGGGATAATGGACCCATTCCACCAGCGGATGCTCCGACAAATATTGAGCGACCCGCAACGCGTTCTCACTGTGCCGTTCCATCCGCAAATGCAGCGTCTCCAAACCTTGGAGGAACAAGAACGCGTTAAAGGGCGAAAGGGCAGCGCCAATGTCACGCAACAGCTGTACCCGCGCTTTGACGATGTACGCCGCGGCCCCGATATCCCGGGTGTAGGACAAGCCGTGATAGCTCGGGTCCGGTTCGGTCAAACCAGGGAAATTGCCGTTGTCCCACGGGAATTTGCCGCCGTCGACAATGATGCCGCCGATGGACGTCCCGTGTCCGCCAATAAATTTGGTCGCCGAATGGACGACGATATCGGCTCCGTGCTCCAGCGGCCGGCAGAGATACGGCGTCGCCAGCGTATTGTCGACGATGAACGGGATGCCGTGTTCGTGGGCGATGTTGGCAATGGCTTCCAAATCCGGCACGTCCAACCGCGGATTGCCGATGATTTCCGCATACAGGGCTTTCGTCCTCGGCGTAATCGCCCGCCGGAAGTTTTCCGGGTCACGACCGTCCACAAAATGGACTTTGATGCCGATCTTCGGCAACGTGTGGGCAAACAAGTTGTACGTGCCGCCGTACAAGCTGGAAGACGAGACGATTTCGTCTCCGGCACCGGCAATGTTGAGAATGGCATACGTAATGGCTGCCTGACCGGACGCCGTGGCCAACGCGCCGATGCCGCCCTCCAGGGCTGCTACCCGCTGTTCAAACACGTCTTGCGTCGGGTTCATGATCCGGGTGTAAATGTTCCCCGTCTCTTTCAGCGCAAACAAATTGGCCGCATGTTCCGTGTTGCGAAATGCGTAAGAGGTCGTCTGGTAAATCGGCACGGCCCGCGCGCCGGTCGTCGGATCCGGCTGTTGCCCTGCATGGACCGCCAACGTTTCAAGTCGCTGTGCTTTTTGCTCCCCCGCCATGGTCATTGCTCCTCTCCGTGATGATAAGATGGTTTATCAAAAAAGCCCTCTTCATAAGAGAAGAGGGCTTTGGATTCACTCTCTTACTCTTATCTTCCAGAATCCATAAAAGATCCTGCTGGAATTAGCACCTTGCAGCACATGCTGCCGGTTGCCGGGTTTCATCGGGCCAGTCCCTCCACCGCTCTGGATAAGAGTATCCGGGATTTTCAATTGTCATGCGATACACACATTATAAGAGCCGGTCTATAGTCTGTCAAGTATGGGCTTGACATTTACCGATCCAGCCGCATCCGGGCGCCGTGCCACAAGCCGAACAAAATGGTCAAAGCGCCGGTCACCATGTGCAGAATGAGCCACCCGACCGGCAACTGCGGCTGCCCCATGCGGGCGATGCCGGTAGCCAACACCGTCAAAAAAGACAGGCCGAAGCCGATGCCCGACCACGTCCAACCTCTTGGCGCCGCCGGTCTTCGCCGCCGGCCGCCGTGCAAGACGAGGACCAACAAAAAAGGCACTGCCACCAGTATTCCCAGCCACGCATGCAACACCAAAGTCACTGGATACAGCGGCCAAAGGGATAACGGCGGCAAAAACAGCAGCATCCCACTGGCCGCCGCCACCAATACGGCCGCCGTCACTCCTTTCAGCCATGGCTTCCCGCGGCCCGGCCTACGGGCCGGTTTCGTTTTTTCTTGCGGCAGTTTCGTGGTCAACCGATGCATCAGACCCCTTCCGTCGGTTCTCCTCCCGGCGGGCGATGGGACTGGCGTTCTCGGCGCAAGCGGGCCCGTTCTTCTTCGACATCGACATACCCTTCCCAAATCGTAAAGTCATTGGCGCGGGGATTGCCGAGAATGGACATGACCCCCGCTTCGTCCAGCCGCTGTTGATACTCGACCCGCAAGCGATTGTCCACGTAGCCCCGTTTCCGTCCGTGCATGTCCGTTGAAAGAAACCCTTCGATCTCTTCTACATACCCGCGGACTTCGTCGGCCTCGATGGCCTCCTCGTCCACTCCGACAAGCTCATTATACCTTGCCACGTCTTGCCACGCATCTTCTCGTTCATCCCCGTCCCGGCCCGAGAGGGGGCGCATGATTTGTTCTTCCACGGGCCGTGATTCGGACACCGCCGCCGGTGCGTGTTCGACACACGTCATCGCCGTCGGCATTGCTTCCAACCGCTCCATGGGGATGGGCCGCCGGCAGACGACACACCGGCCGTACCGGCCTTCTTCCATCGCTTGTAACGCCCGTTCCAAATCGGCAATTTCCCGCTGCAAATGCTCGGCCAAGGCCAAGTCTTTTCCCCGTTCGAACCATTCCGAGCCCTGATCGGCCGGATGGTTGTCCACATTGGACAACTCCCCCAACGAGTCTTTAGCCATGGCCTGGCGCAAGCCGAAATGCTCGTTTTGTTCCAACTGGCGCCGCGCCTCTTTCAAACGCTGAACCACCATCGATTTCAGCCGGGCCAGCTGCGCTTCGGACAACACCCCAACCCCTCCTTCATGTCCCCGATTTGTTAGCGTTAGTATTCACCGTGCGAAAGTTTTCAACCCTGAACGATTCATGAGGAAAATTCCGCGATTGAACCACCGGATGCATCCCTTGTTTACCACTGGATGAACGACTTGGGGCTGTCCGGCGACTCCTCGACGTGGAGGACGAGTTTCGGCAGCGGCCGTTGCCGCACTACTTCCGGCGGGATTTTGTCTTCCGGCGGCACGCGGGTCAAACACGCATCGATATAAGACACCACTAACGCCACATCGACATCCCAAAAGCGGGGCAAATACGGCGTCAAATAATTCCGGGCCGAATGGAACAGGCGCCGTGC
>PKQY01000089.1 GCA_017577895.1 Bacillota bacterium | reverse complement strand
CGTTTTCTTTCTTGTGACGATTGCGGCAATGAAACCGGAGCCGGACATCAACCGGCTCCGGTTTTTTGTTCCCTTTTCAGGATTTTACTTGACAATCCCCTCTTAGAGGTATAGGCAAATGCTCACGTGCCTTGAAAAACGGCGGTAATACTGGTACTCCCTTTTGGCGTTGGCCAGGGGCCAACCTGAAAGGTTTTTTTTCGTTTTCACGGTATGTTGTGATAGTATTAATATACTGATAAAAAGCGCTCTCATGGATGACGGTGGAACAACGACCGTGGAGGAGGCCGACATGAATCTGTTTCGCCAACTGCAAACGTACAATTACGAACAATTGATTTTTTGCCACGACGCCGCCTCGGGGCTGAAAGCCATCATTTGCATTCACGATACGACGCTGGGGCCGGCTCTGGGGGGATGCCGAATGTGGCCGTATGCGTCGGAAGAGGAGGCGGTGGCTGATGTGTTGCGCCTGGCCCGGGCCATGACGTACAAGGCGGCGGCCGCCGGGCTGAATTTGGGCGGGGGCAAGTCGGTCATCATCGGCGATCCCCACAAGGACAAATCGGAAGCGCTGTTTCGGGCGTTGGGCCGGTACGTCCAGTCGTTGGGCGGCCGTTACATCATCACCGAAGATGTGGGGACGACAGAACGGGACATGGATTGGCTGCACATGGAGACCGACTACGTGACCGGCATGACGCCGGTGGACGGCGCCGGCGGCAATCCCGGTCCGGCTACGGCCTACGGGGTGTATTTGGGGATGAAGGCGGCCGCCAAAACCGTCTGCGGCAGCGATTCGTTGTCCGGAAAGAGGGTGGCCGTGCAAGGATTGGGCAGCGTCGGCTTTGCGCTCTGTGAACGGTTGCACCGGGAAGGGGCCGAACTCATCGTCAGCGACATCCGGGCCGAGGCGGTGCAGCGGGCGGTGGAGGCGTTCGGGGCGCAAGCGGTGGAGCCGGGGGATATCTACCGGGTCGACTGCGACATTTTTGCGCCGTGTGCCTTGGGCGGCGTGCTCAACGACGAGACGATCCCGCAACTGAAGGCGAAGATTGTGGCCGGTTCGGCCAACAATCAACTGTTGGAAGACCGGCACGGCGTCGAGTTGCAGAAGCGCGGGATCTTGTATGCGCCCGATTATGTCATCAATGCCGGCGGGCTCATCCATGTGGCCGACGAATGGCAAGGATACCGTCGGGAACGGGCGTACAAAAAGATCGAAACGATTTACGACAATTTGTTGCACGTTTTTGCCGTGGCCCGACGGGAAGGCATGGCGACCCATGAAGCAGCGGACCGGCTGGCAGAAGAACGCATTGCCCGGATGGGCAAGGTGCGCAGCAATTTCCTTCAACATGAAAAAACAGGAGTGCCAAAACATGTGCGTTGGGATGGGTAAATTGATGCCAATCACCTTGTGCAGCGTAAGGAGGAGATAGGTGTGGAAGAAAGAGAACAATGGGGATCGAGGGCCGGTTTCATCTTTGCGGCCATCGGCTCGGCCATCGGGTTGGGAAACATTTGGCGATACCCGTACATCGCCTATGACAACGGCGGGGGCGCCTTCCTCATCCCGTATTTGTTCGCGTTGCTGACGGCGGGAATTCCGATCCTCATCCTTGAATACGCCATCGGCCAAAAAATGCGCGGCTCGTCGCCGTTGTCGTTCAGAAGGCTGTCGGAAAAATGGGAATGGCTCGGCTGGTGGCAGGTCGGCATCTGTTATTTTATCGTGACGTATTACATGGTGATCATCGGTTGGGCCTTGAGTTTTACGTATTTTTCCATCGGCCGTCAATGGGGAGAAGACACCCAGGCGTTTATGCTGGGCGACTACTTGGGTTACTTGAATGTCGCCGGAAACATCTGGACCCCGGGCGGCTTCCGCTGGCAAGTGCTGGTGCCGCTGGTGCTGGCGTGGGCAGTGACGTATTGGATTTTGTTCCGGGGTATCCGGCGCGGCATTCAAGTGGCGAACACCATCATGATACCCGTTTTGATCGTCATCATGATCATCATTACCATTCGCGGTGTCACCCTGCCGGGCGCGGCGGCGGGTCTGAACGCGTTGTTGGAGCCGAATTGGGCGGCCATGGCCGATCCGAAAGTGTGGGTCAACGCCTACGGGCAGATCTTTTTCTCGTTGAGCATCGCTTTTGGCATCATGATTACGTATGCCAGTTACTTGCCCAAAAAATCCGATGTGGCCAACAACGCCTTCATTTCGGCGTTTGCCAACAGCGGCTTTGAATTTTTGGCGGCCCTGGGGGTCTTTGGCGCGCTGGGCTATTTGGCCACGTTGCAGGGCGTTCCGGTGGAGGAAGTGGCCCGCAGCGGCGTCGTGTTGGCGTTTATCGTCTTCCCGGAAATCATCAACCATTTCCCGGCGTTCAACGACTTGTTCGGCGCGTTGTTCTTCGGCGCCTTGACGCTGGCGGGGCTGACGTCGGCCATCTCCATTGCCGAAGTGTGCATCACCGCGGTCAAGGAAAAATTCGGCATGACCCGGACGGCCGCCGTCAACTGGGTGTGCGGTTTCGGGTTTTTGGGCAGCCTGTTGTTCGTCACGCAGGCGGGTTTGGGCTATTTGGACATCGTGGATGCCTTCATCAACAACTACGGCATCGTCCTGGCCGGCATCGTGGAGGTCGTCTTGATGGCGTGGGTGTATAAGCTGGTCGCGATGCGGGAACATATCAATCTCGTCTCGGATCTCCGCATCGGACTGTGGTGGGATTTTTGCCTGAAATTCATCACGCCGATCGTGCTCATTACCATGAGCGGCTACAATTTGTACAACGAGCTGTTCGTCCAACATTACGGCGGCGGCGACTACACCTTCGGTCAAGTGCTGCTTTTTGGCTGGGGTTCGGCGTTGATCGCATTCCTCATCGGTTTCGTCTTTCAACGGTTCCGTTGGCAAGGTGAGGGGGTGCTGATGAGACGATGAGCGCCGGCGCGTGGACCATGTTCATCATCGGGGCGTTGATTCTCTGGGGCGGCCTCGGATTGGCCATCGCCAATGCCATGAAAGCGACGCGCAGAAAAAAGACGCACAGAAAAAAATAAAACGGAACGGTGTAGCGGGACGTTGGCCGACAAGAAGCGACTCATGGGATACGATGCAGTCCCCTTGCCTAAAGGATATCTTTGTGGTACAATGCAAGATGCTCATCAGCAAGTGGTCCGGGCAACCGCTGGCGGCGTGACACCTGGGTCCGACCGCCAGAGGAAAGTCCGAGCTCCATAGGGCAGGGTGCTGGTTAATCGCCAGTCGGCGCGAGCCGAAGGATAGTGCCACAGAAATGGACCGCCGATGGATGCCGTTCGGCATCACAGGCAAGGGTGGAACCGTGAGGTAAGAGCTCACGAGGGGATATGGCGACATATTCCCTGGTAAACCCCACCCGGAGCAAGACCAGGTAGGGGATCCGGACGCATGGTCGTCCAACCGTGGCCCGCGGTGATCCCGGGTTGGTCGCTAGAGGTGCACAGCAATGTGCATCCCAGATAGATGGTTGCCACTCCAGAGTGCGAGGGAGCGCACCTCCCGCCAGCAGCACAAGGAGGACAGAACTCGGCTTACAGGACCACTTGTTGCGTGCGACAAACGGAACCGCCGTTGAGCCGGCTGTTTTGGCCGGTTCGACGGCGGTTTTTGCGTTTTCGTTTGTATCGTCGCAGGAGTTGTGATACAAAAGAAATAAGCGAAAAAGGAAGAAAGTTTTGATATTTTTCCCTCAGCGAGGTGAAAGCCGGTGGAGATGTTGACCGCCGTCAATCCGGCCAGCGGCCAGGTCATCGGTCATGTGCCGGTGACGCCGCTGTCGGCGTGTCCAGAG
>PKQY01000088.1 GCA_017577895.1 Bacillota bacterium | reverse complement strand
GCGGCCTATTTATTCGTCGTCAGCATGTTGGGGTGGGGATGGCTCTTGTCCATCGGTGTAAAGACGCCGCCTCCCGTGGGCCAACCGGTGGGACAGGCGGTGACCGGCGCCGAAGATCATTCCCGGTGACGGCGCACCAAAAAGACCAACAGTGACAAGACGAAGACGTTGAAAACCGCCAAGCTGAAGACCGCCGTCCCTTGCAACGCCTCGGGGGTCATGTAGACGAGCATGGCGCCCATCATGCCGCCCATCAGCCCCGATGCCATGCCGTTGATGATTTGCAGCGATCCTTCCCGCCAGCCGACCAACCCTCCCGCCAGGGCTCCGGCATACATGCCGGTGTGGACGCCATGGAAAAAGTGGGGAAACCAAAAGACGGTCACGCTGCCGATTCCGAGCCCCCAAGCCATACTAAAGGACATGACCAGCGTCATACCATGATCGTGACGGCGGGTCGTTTCGGACGGAAGAAAAAGGATAAAGCTGATGCCGATGACGACGTACAGGACGGTCAAGAGGACAGCCATGTTCACCCCTCCGGTCCACTTCAGTAGTCGCCGCTCCCCATTGGAACGATACAAATATATGGTCAAGCCGCGAGATTCATGATGCCCGCGGGGGAAACGGCCCGGGATGCACCGATGCATGTACGGAGGTGGACGCATGCTGTATCTTTGGCTGGCGCAGTTCAGCGCCTGGATAAGCCGTCCCCTCAACGCCCTTGTGGAGTTGAGTCCATTGGTCGGTTTGACCGCCTTTATCTTGGGGGTGACGGGCGCGCTGGCCCCTTGCCATTTGGCGGCCAGCGTCGGTTCCATTACGTACTTTGGGAACCGACAACTGCGGGAAGACCGTTTTTTTTGGCGGGATGTCGGCTGGTACGTCGTGGGGAAAACGGCCGTGTACATGATGTTGGGGGCACTGTTTGTCCTTGCCGGCAGACAAGTGCTGGCGTTATCGGCACCGGTGTTGTCGTGGGCGCGGATGTTCACCGGACCGCTGCTCATCATGATCGGACTTGTGTTGTGGGGACGGCTGCGTCTTCCAGGAGCCGGCATGCGGCTGGCGGCGGTGTTAGAACCGTTGGGTAGACGGGCTTCTGGCCGATGGGGAGCTTTTTTGTTGGGCGCGGTGTTCAGTCTCGGGTTTTGTCCCACCATGTTCTGGCTGTTTTTCGGCCTGTTGATGCCGATGTCGCTGCAAGTGACCTACGGCCCGCTGTTGCCGTTGATTTTTGCTTGGGGCACGGCGGTGCCCTTGCTCCTTTTCCTCGGTATCTTCGGGCAGGTCGGCTTGAGACGGCCGCCGATTCGCAGAAAGCTCCGGCGATTCGGTCAACACGTCCAGGGGGTCGCCGGGGGATTGCTCATCGGATTGGGATTGCTGGATATACTAACCACCGGGACGCACTTTCTTTTGCTTTGCCTCTCTTGACCGATGGATACAAGGAGAAGGAGCGGACGAAGATGTCTCAAATCCAAGCAGCGATCATTTACTATTCATCGACGGGAACGAATTATCAATTGGCCCAATGGGCCGCAGAAGCCGCCCAAGTAGCCGGTGCCCAGGTGCGGGTGCGGAAAGTGCGGGAATTGGCACCGCCCGAGGCCATTGCCGCCAATCCGGCATGGCAAGCGCATGCGGAGGCGACGAAAGACGTGCCGGAAGCCACATTGGAAGACTTGGAATGGGCCGATGCCATCATTTTCAGCATGCCGACCCGGTTCGGCAACCTGCCTTCCCAGATGAAACAGTTTCTGGACACCACCGGCGGATTGTGGGCTCAAGGAAAATTGGTGAACAAAGTTGTCAGCGCCATGTCCAGTGCCCAAAATGCCCACGGCGGTCAAGAAGCGACCATCTTGTCCTTGTACACGACCATGTTTCATTGGGGCGCCATCGTGGTGGCACCGGGGTATGCGGATCCGGTCATGTTTCAGGCCGGCGGCAATCCGTACGGCGTCAGTGTCACGGTGGACCAAGAAGGGAAAATGATCGAAGACGTGGAAGCAGCCGTCAAGTATCAAGCCAAGCGGACGGTGACCGTCGCTCGTTGGGTGAAAAACGGACGCGGAATCTGATAATTTTTTCAAAACACAACAGGTTGCCTCCAACAGGGGGCAACCTTTTTTCAGCCCTGCGAGATAGGTGGTTTTAGAAGGCGTTTTCAATGGAATCTAGTGCAATTTTATGATAAAATAAAAGTCAGTATAGTTACTCGGGAGGTGTATTTCCTCAGCGAACGCCAGCGGTGTTCGCGAAGGAATGAAACTTTGGACGATCCGTTTATAGTCCTTTTCAAACTGTTATCTGTTTTCTTTCTCGTCTTCTTAAACGCCTTTTTCGTTGCCGCCGAGTTTGCCATGGTCAAAATTCGTGAAACTCGCATTCAACAACTGGTGGATGAAGGAAATATCCGGGCGAGATTCGCGAAGAAATTGACCGACAACTTGGATGCGTATTTGTCGGCCTGTCAACTGGGCATTACGTTGGCATCCCTCGGTTTGGGATGGATTGGGGAGCCGGCGGTGGCGCGCATCATCGAACCGGTGTTGATGCCGTTGGGGCTTCCCGACCAGGCCATTCACACCATCGCGTTTTTCATCGCTTTTTCGTTCATCACGATGTTGCACATCGTGCTGGGCGAACTGATGCCGAAGTCGCTGGCTATCCGGCTGACGGAACCGACGGTGCTTTGGGTGGCGCCGCCCATGGTCTGGTTTCACCGCATCATGTATCCGTTCATCTGGTTGTTGAACGGGTTGGCTAACGCGTTGTTAAAGGTGGTGGGACTGGGACCGATGACGGGTGAGGACGCCCATACGGAAGAAGAGATTTTGCGGCTCATCAAGAAAAGTCAAAAACAAGGCTTGATTACCTTGACCGAAGCGTCGTTGGTGGACAATGTGTTTGACTTTGCCGAGCGGGTGGCCAAAGACATTATGGTGCCGCGGACCGACATGGTGGTGCTGGACACCGAAATCCCGTTTGAAGAAAACTTGCGGATTATTGAACGGGAAAAATATACCCGTTATCCCGTTTGTAAACGGGATAAGGATCACATCATTGGTTTGGTTCACATCAAGGACGTATACCATATGGTCTTATCGGGACAAAAAGATTTGACGTCCATCCTCCGGGAACATGTCACCGTGCCCGAAGCCATGCCCATCAGTGCGGTCTTGAGCCTCCTGCAACGGAAACACGCCCAGATGGCCATTGTGATGGACGAATACGGCGGCACGGCGGGCTTGTTGACGGTCGAGGACATTTTGGAAGAGTTGGTGGGCGATATTCAGGACGAGTACGATCAAGAACGGCCCGAGATCGAAAACATCGATCGGGGTTATTCCGTCGATGGACGGATGCGGCTGAAAGAACTGGAGGAATTGTTGCATTTGTCCATTGACGCGCCGGATATCGACACCATCGGCGGTTGGGTTTTCACGCAGCTGAAAAAACCGCCGGAAGTCGGGGATGTTGTCCAGTGGAACCAGTTGCAGTTTGAAGTGAAGGAGATGGACGGCTCCCGCATTGAACGCATCTGGATTCGCTGGCCCGAACCGCAGGCGGAGCCGGAATGGCCGGACGATGTGCCGGCGCCCGTCTCAAGGATTCACGAACCGTTCCCTGCGGTCAATGTTACAGAAGCCAAATGGATGAAAACGACCAAGGAGGAAGCGGAATAGCTTCCTCCTAATTTTTTCCATTACCAAAAGCTTAACTTTTCGATGGTGATGATTGATTTAATGATTAACAACAGTTCATGTGCCTCCATGGGATTTCGCAAATCAGTTTCTAATAACGATTCGATTTTTGCCAGACGATGGCGTAAGATCAAGTCCATATTTGTGTGTAAATTCGCCCTCGGTTAGAATACCTCATTCCTTCCCCCGAAGGGGGAGACGCAGGAAGCACGCCCCCTGCTCCCCGTCACTCGCCGTGTGGCATGCCC
>PKQY01000011.1 GCA_017577895.1 Bacillota bacterium | reverse complement strand
TTGCCCGCTTGGAATTGCGCAAATACGAGTGAACCAATGGAGGCGGGGCGCGCATGTTGATGCAACAATTGTTGAACGGTTTGGCCATGGGGAGCGTCTATACACTGGTGGCGTTGGGTTTGACATTTGAGACTGCGACGAACGCCAAGCGGCTCGTGCAGGAGTTCAACGCTCCCGTTGTGTTCATTCCCCACAGCGGCGGTATTATGGCCGTCCAGCAGTTCAATGAACAAGATCAGTTCATCATCGGCGCTTATACGAGCGAGCCGAAAGTGACGGAAACCGGCAACCGGCTGACGATGCGCATCCCGCCCAAATACGACGGCTATATCGAGCCGTTTATCCAATATTTGATGGGCCGGTTTGGCAATAAAGTGGCGTTAGTTCCGGGAACCCATGCCTACGCCAAAGATTGGACCGAATTGTTCCGGCCGGCTTGGGAAGCGGCGGGAGGCGAAGTGGTGGCCGAAAACCCGATGGATTATACCACCGAAACGGATTTCACCAGCGGCGTGAGCAATGCCTTGAGCAAAAACCCGGATGCCCTCTTTGTCGGCGGCCCGTCCGAACCGACGGCTTTGGTCATCAAGACAGCCCGGGAACAAGGATTTAAAGGCGGGTTTGCGGTCATGGATCAGGCGAAGCTGGAAGAAATGGCCGCCGTGTTGGGCGGATATGAACTTTTGGAAGGCGCCATCGGCACGTTGCCGCTCATTATGAGCGATGCGCCGGGGGTAGCCGGTTTTGTCGAGGCGTACAACAGCAAGTACAACAAAAATCCTGGTTCGGAAGCCGGTTTGCATTACATGGCCATGCACATTGTGGCGAAGGCCATGGAAGCGGCCGGAACGACGACCGACGCGCAAGCCATCCACGCCCATATCCAGACGGCCATTGACAATTTGGACGACAAGCATCGGCTTTACTACATTACCGGCATTGATGACGCCGGCGGTCTGGTGCACGACGTGCGCATTGCGGCGGTGGAAAACGGCGAAGTGGTCGCCATCCCGGTGAAATGACCGTTTATTCGTTGACCGAGCCGGTGACCGGGGCCGTTGGCAACGGCCTCGGTCCTCGTTTCATTGGCGCTGCGATAGCGACGAAGGATGCGACATCTGTGGATGAGAAGGGGTGTATGGACGATGATGGAATATCCGCTGTTGCTGCGTTCCATTCTTTACCGAGCCAAGACGGTGTTTCCGGAAAAAGAAATCGTCTCCCGGGACTATTCCGGCATGTTTCGGTATACATATGCCGATCTGTACCGGAGGGTGTGCCGGCTGGCCAACGCGTTGGACAAGCTGGGGGTCAAAACGGGGGAGCATGTCGGATCGTTTGCCTGGAACCACCATCGGCATCTGGAACTGTATTTTGCCGTCCCTTGCAGTCAACGGGTGTTGCACACGGTCAACATTCGGCTGTTTAAGGATCAATTGATTCACGTCATCAACCATGCCGAGGATCGGGTTTTGTTTGTGGATGAAGATTTGCTGCCGCTGATTGAACCGTTGCATCCGGAATTGAAAACGGTCCACACGTACGTTGTCATGACCGACAAACCAACGTTGCCGGCCACGAATTTGCCCAATGTTGTTTTGTATGAGGAGTTGTTGGCCGAAGCCAGTGACGAATACGAGTTTCCCGAATTTGACGAATGGACTCCGGCCATCCTCGGGTATACGACGGCCACCACGGGCATGCCGAAAGGCGTCATGTACACCCATCGGGGATTGTATTTGCACTGTCTGACCACGTTGGTCGGCGAATTGGGCACCGATGAACGGGACGTCACCATGCCCATTGTGCCCATGTTTCACGTCAATGCTTGGGGACGCCCCTTTTCCGACACGTGGGTCGGAGCAAAGCAAGTGTATCCGGGCAGCCGGCCGCAGCCGGAAGACTTTTGCCGCCTGATCCATGAAGAACGGGTCACGTTCAGCGCCGGCGTGCCGACGATATGGATGGGCATTTTGAACCACGTCCTGCAAAATCCCGGCAGGTACGATTTCAGCTGCGTCCGTGCCTTTATTTCCGGCGGTTCGGCCATGCCGCAGTCGTTGACGGAAGCGTATCAACGCCATTTGGGCATCAAGTTGTACCAAGGTTACGGCCAGACGGAAACGTCGCCGGTGACGTTCATCAACACGCCCAAGTCGTGGATGGACGAATGGCCGGAGAAAGAAAAAATGCGGCAACGGACGAAAACCGGCCTCCTGCTGCCCGGGTTGGAAATGCGGGTCGTGAACGAGCAAGGCCAAGAAGTGGCCCGTGACGGCAAAGAAATGGGCGAATTGTGGCTCCGGGGGCCGTGGGTGCTCAAAGAATATTACAAGGATCCGGAGAAGACGAAGGAGGCGTTTGTGGACGGCTGGTTCCGTACCGGCGACATCGTCACCGTTGATGAATACGGGTACATTCAAGTGGTGGACCGGACGAAAGACTTGATCAAAAGCGGCGGCGAGTGGATTTCTTCCGTCGACTTGGAGAACGCCATCATGGCCCATCCGCAAGTGGCAGAGGCGGCGGTTATCGGCATTCCCCACGAAAAATGGCAGGAACGGCCTTTGGCTTGTGTTGTGCTCAAGCCCGAGGCCAAGGGGAAAGTGACGAAAGAAGACATTCTCGAATTTTTAAAAGACAAGGTAGCCAAATGGTGGCTGCCCGACGACATTGTGTGGCTGGACGAAATTCCAAAGACCAGCGTCGGCAAGTTTTCGAAAAAGACGTTGCGCGAAATGTACGAACAAGGCCGGTTGGCCCAACTGGCGGAATAACAAACGGCACCCGAACTTTTCGGGTGCCGTTTTTGCTGGGACGCCATTAACGGGAATAAAACTCGACGATAAGCGTTTCGTTGATTTCCGAAGGCAGTTCGCTGCGTTCCGGCAGACGCAAGTAAGTCCCTTCCATGGTTTGCTCGTTGAAGCTCAAATAATCCGGGAGATAGGATCGTTCTTCCAACGCTTCTTTAACGACGGCCAAATTGCGGCTTTTTTCCCGCAACCCGATGACGTCTCCCGGCTTCACCAAATAGGACGGAATGTCGACTTTGCGGCCGTTGACGGTGACATGGCCGTGGTTGACCAGCTGACGGGCCGCCGCCCGGCTGCGGGCAAAGCCCAAACGATAGACCAAATTGTCCAGGCGGGACTCCAGCAACGTCATGAAGTTCTCGCCCACGACCCCGGGCATCCGGCTGGCCCGGCGGAACAGGTTGCGGAATTGCCGCTCGGTGAGGCCGTACATGTGGCGGAGTTTTTGTTTTTCTTGCAGCTGGATGCCGTATCCGCTCAATTTCCGCCGTTGCGTCCGGCCGTGTTGACCGGGCGGGTAGGGGCGTTTCAATTCTTTGCCCGTACCGCTCAAGGAAATGCCCAGTCGCCGACTCAGTTTGTATTTGGGCCCTGTGTATCGTGCCATGGATGATGCGTCTCCTTTCGTTCGTTCCAGCACTGGTTTTCTAAGCGGTGGTGTAGAAAACAAGAAAACCGATGCTATGTCGCTCTTTCATGGAAATTCAGCCGCGGCCATGAAAGAATAGCATCAGAGGGTGGGTTTTCCGTCTCGTAAATACACTGAAAATATTATACGGGTTGCGAATGGGAAGTCAAGCAAAAAGCCGGTATGGATTCAATTCTCGCAGAATAGAAACAAGATGTGTATAATTAAAATTGTCACTGTTCATGGAAATGTCACATTTGGCAACGGCAGTCGCCCGTTGTCGGGTGAATTGAGGGATGTCGGTGGACGAAACGGTGGTTTATCTCATTCGTCACGGGGAAACCGAATGGAACGTCCAGCGCCGGCTGCAAGGCCATCAGGATATTCCACTGAGTGCGTTGGGTTTGCAACAGGCCGAGAAAGTGGCCCAACGGTTGGCGAAAGAACGGCTTCATGCCGTATACTCCAGCGACTTGCTGCGGGCGAAAATGACCGCCATGCGCATCGCCCATTACCAACAGCAGCCGGTGATACTTCATCCGGGCCTGCGGGAGCGCAGCTACGGAACATATGAAGGGAAACGATGGGACGAGATTCCGGGTTACGGCGAAGGATTTCGATCCCATTTGTGGGCGGCCGAGGGGGTGGAAAGCTGGCTGCACATGCAACGGCGGGCGATGCGGACGTTGTCGGAGATCGTTTCCCGCCACGTCGGGGAGCGGGTGGCCGTCGTCAGTCACGGCGGAACGATCAATGCCATTTTGGCATACATCGAGGGCAGCGGGGAGCCGCGGTACAAAATCGCCAATACCTCGGTCACTTGCCTGACTTATCTTGCGGGAAGATGGAACATTGCCTGGCTGAACGATACCTCCCATTGGAACGGCGAGTGAGGGGATGGGAAGGAGGGTGTGCATGGGAACGACAGCCGGATTACCCATCGATGTCGACCACGTCATTCAAATCGAATTGCCGACGCCGTTTCCGGTCGGCCCGGTGAACGTGTATTTGATTCAAGCCGAGAAATTGACGTTGGTCGATACCGGACCGAATACGGACCAAAACTGGCAATTGTTGAATCAGGCGTTGGCGAAACACGGTTTCAGCATCCGCGACATTGAGCAAATTGTGCTGACCCACCACCACGTCGATCACATGGGGATGCTCCACCGCATTTTGCAAGTCCATCCGGTTCCGGTGTACGGGCATCCGAATTGTCGGCCGTGGTTGCGCCGAGAACCCGACTTTTTTGCGTGGCATGACGATTTTTTTATGTCCTTTTATCGGGAAATGAATGTTCCGGAAGCCCTGTGGCATCATTTTAAAGGGTTTCTTCAGCAAATGGAAAAGCTGGCCGGCAAGACCGACTTGACCGGAACGTTGCAGGAAGGCGAACCGATTCCCGGCATGTCCGAATGGCGCGTTGTGGAAACGAAAGGGCACGCGCAAAGTCACATTGCCCTGTATCGGGAACGGGATGGCCTGTTGGTGGCCGGGGATCACATCATTCGGCACATTTCATCCAATGCCATCATTGAACCGCCGCTGACGCCGGGAGCCGAACGGGCAAAGCCGTTGTTGCAATACATGGACAATTTGCGCAAGTGTGCAGCGATGCCGGTCACGTTGACCCTTTCCGGCCACGGCGAGGCGGTGGACGATTTGCCCGCTTTGGTCGATGCCCGGCTAGCCAAAGTGGAGGAACGGGCGGAAAAAATCAAGATGTTGTTGGCGGGCGGCGCCACGACAGCCTTTGAGGTGGTGCAGGCGCTCTTTCCCGGCAAATATAAACAGGAATTGGGTTTGACCGTGTCGGAAGTGGTGGGGCATCTGGACGTGTTGCTGGAACGGAAGGAAATTGTCGCCGAGAAGAAAGGGATGTGCATCACGTATCGACCTGTATGATTCGGATAAAACATTCAGAAAAATGGTTCGATATATTCCAAATAATGTAAATTTACCTTGACAACACTTTGGCGTGTTTCTTACAATAACTTTATAACTAGGATTTAATACGTATTACGATTGAACGTTCGATCAGAGGAACGGACAGTTTGAGGAGGAACTTAGGGTGCCATCGGAAGAATTATGGATTTATTTGAACGGCGAGTTTGTGCGCAGAGAAGAAGCAAAAGTTTCGGTCTTCGACCACGGTTTTTTGTACGGGGACGGCATTTTTGAGGGAATTCGTTGTTATGAAGGCAACGTGTTCCGTCTGGACGACCACCTGAAGCGCTTGTACGAATCGGCCCTTTCCATCATGCTGGAAATCCCCTTGAGTTTTGAGGAAATGAAAGCCGCGGTGGTGGAAACGATCCGGAAAAACCAGCTCAAAAACTCCTACATTCGCCTGGTCGTCTCCCGCGGTGAAGGAGATTTGGGGCTGGATCCGCGCAATTGTAAGAAGCCCAACGTGATCATCATCGCCGACCAGATCAAGTTGTATCCGCAAGAGCTGTACGACAACGGCATGGAGATCGTCACGATTCCGACGCGGCGCAACATTCCCGACGCACTGAACCCGAAAATCAAGTCGTTGAACTACCTCAACAACATCTTGGCGAAAATTGAGGCCGCCCGAGCCGGCGTCATGGAAGCGTTGATGCTGAACACAGAAGGATACGTGTGCGAATGTACCGGTGACAACGTGTTTATTGTGAAAAACGGCCGGGTTATGACGCCGCCGACGTATCTTGGCGCCTTGGACGGCGTAACGCGGCGGGTGATCATGGAAATTTGCCGGGATTTGGGTGTCGAATGTTCCGAACAGCCGTTTACCCGCCACGACGTGTTTGTCGCTGACGAATGTTTCTTGACCGGTACGGCGGCTGAGATTATTCCGGTGACGAAACTGGATGGTCGACCCATCGGCACGGGTAAGCCGGGCCCCATGACAAAACGGCTGATTGAAGAATTCCGGAAACGGGTGACGGTCGAAGGAACGCCGGTGTACGCATAATGGGATGCGGGATACAGCCGCCGCCTGCGGCTGTCCCGCGCATTTTTGCTGTTACCCCTTGATTCTTTTTCGGAACCTTGATATAATAGCATGTGCTCCAAACGTCAGTTGCAATTATTTACATGTTTCAAATTCAAGCTTTTTGATTCGGATGTGTGGCGGTGTAGCTCAGCTGGTTAGAGCGTGCGGTTCATACCCGCGAGGTCGGGGGTTCGAATCCCTCCACCGCTACCAAACGTGTGCCTGTAGCTCAGCTGGATAGAGCAGCGGCCTTCTAAGCCGCGTGTCGGGGGTTCGAATCCCTCCAGGCACGCCACTGTTATCAAAATGCGCGTCGTTACTGCGTTTTGGCATTTGGTAACGATGGACAAAAAGGGGAATACTTGCGGGTCAGACGGATTGCAACGTCGAGCCGCGTGCTACACGAGCTTCCAACCGCGTGTCACTTGGGTAAAAACTTAACGCGGAAGGAGGCATTTTTATTTTGGAAAAACGTGCTGACAAGCGGGAACTCGTATGGATCAAAAACTCGACAACGAGTACATGAAAAGGCGACAGAGCACGTGGCTTTCGCAATCGTTGCCACAAAGACTCAAAGACGGGACATCCAACCATATTTTTCGTTGATGGGCCAATCACCACACAAAGCTCGCCCTTGCTGAATATGATGTGGCAGATTTTACGGAAAGGAGGGGCGAGCATGAGCTCCAGCGGTCAATGTGGTGGTTACGGCGGAGGATTCCTCAGCCACTACATCGGGATTATTCTCGTCATCTTCGTCCTGCTGGCGATCATTGCGCTTCCGTGGTAAACTGCAAGAGCCGTGTGAAAAGCGTGTGATCCGAAAACCCTGGCATGGCGTTCGGCGCTGTGTCGGGGTTTTTTTATGTTTTGTCGGCGCCGAAAATGGTACAATGCTTTTGACAGGGAGGCGGAAATGATGGCAGGGGAAGTGACGATTTGGCTCGCGTTTTTGGCCGGCGTGCTGTCATTTGTTTCGCCTTGCATGTTGCCGTTGTACCCGTCGTACTTGTCCTATATTACCGGCGTTTCGGTGGAACAAATTCGACGGGACGGCGGGGGCATTTGGCGGCAGCGGCAGGCGATGCTGCACACGGTGTGTTTCATTTTCGGCTTTTCCATCATCTTTTTTGCGTTGGGCCTTTCGGCCAGCTTCATCGGCCAGTTGTTTTTGCGCTACCAGACGGTGTTGCAAGTCGTCGGCGGCATTGTCATCATGTTGATGGGACTGCTGATGCTGGGGATATTCAATCCGGCGTGGCTGATGCAAGAGCGGCGTTATCATTTCCGTAACCGGCCGTTGGGGTATGTGGGGTCGTTCCTCATCGGAGTGGCTTTTGCTGCCGGCTGGACCCCGTGTATCGGACCCATCTTGACGGCCGTGCTCATGTTGGGGGCAACGAATCCGTCCAAAGGCATCTGGATGATCACCGTTTACGTGATCGGGTTTGCCATTCCCTTTTTCCTCATGGCGTTCTTCATGGGCAAGTGGAAGGTGTTGCTGAAGCGGACGCAACTGTTGATGCGCATCGGCGGCGCCATGATGATCTTGGTGGGCTTTTTGCTGATGACGGATCAGCTGTCCCGCATTACTGTCTGGTTGATACGCTTGTACGGCGGTTTTTCGGGATTTTAAGGCGACTCGAGCGGCGGTTTTGGCTTGCGGCCGGCAACTTGGGTTGTGAGGAGGAGTGGCCTTGAAGCGGTGGCTCGGGTTATCGGGGCTCGTGTGGGTGTGTCTGCTCGTGGGGTGTTTTGGCGGGAGTACTGGCGACGGGCCACCCGCCGCCGCGTCGTCGAACGAGACCGGCGAAAACCTGGCAGCGGCGAAAGAGCAGGAACGGACGGCCGAAGGAGAGGGACAGGTTGACGCCAAACGTTTTTCGGACAGTGCAGGAATGAAACTGGAACTGGAATCGGTCGACGGGATTTCTCAAGAGAAGGCCGGGGATGAGGACGGGTTGGCGGGGCGGCCGGCGCCGAATTTGACGCTGCCCGGGTTGGACGGGCGGACGTACCGATTGGCCGATTGGCGCGGCATCAAGCCGGTGGTGGTCAATTTTTGGGCCTCCTGGTGCCCGCCTTGTGAAATGGAAGCCCCCGATCTGGTCTACTTGTACGACAAGTATCAAGGCCAGGTCGAATTTTTCGCGGTCAACTTGACGCATCAAGATACGTTGTCCGATGCCCGGGCGTTCAGCGAACGGCACGGTTATCGGTTTCCTGTGCTGTTGGACGAAAAAGGCACCGCCGCCCGCCATTGGCAAGTGATCTCCATTCCAACCACGTATTTCATCAACAAAGACGGTGTGATTCAGCGGACGTTGTTTGGCATCACCACCCGCGGCCGCTTGGAGGCGTACGTGCAGAAGCTGTTGGAGCCGTCATGAATCGAGGGCGTTGGACGCCGGCTTTTCTTTTTTGGCCAAGACGGTAAAGGCCAAGTAACCGGCGATGGCGATGGCCACGGAAGCAGCAGCGACCAAGTAAATGTTGCTGTAACCTAAGACGGGAGCGATGAACCCGAAGAAAATGGCGCCGAGGCCGATGCCGAGGTCGAAGCTGGCGAAAAAGGTGGCGTTGGCCATTCCCCGGCGTTCCGGCGGTGCGCTTTGCACCGCCCAGGCCTGCATGGCCGGCTGGATGGCGCCAAAACCGATGCCGTACAGGACGGCGGCCGACAGCAACATCCCGGTCCCGTTCAAGTCGGACAACAGGAACATGGCGGCGATGATGAGAACGGTGCCGGGGATGAAAACGGCGCGATGGCCTTTGCGGTCGTACAGTTTTCCGGCTAAGGGCCGGATGATCATAAGGGCGATGGCGTACAAAATAAAGTACCATTGAATGCCGGCCACGTTTTTTTGTGCGGCATACAAGGGCAGGAATGCGGAGATGCTGCTGAACGAAACGGTGATGAACAACGTCAGCCCCGAGGGCAGCAGAGCGCTTTTTTCGACAACATCCCAGTGCCATTTCCGCACCCCGGCAGCCGCTGTCTGCACGCGGCCCTGGGCAACGGGGTGCATCTTTTGGAAATGGATGCGGCTGACCAACAACAGGGCCGATAGGCTGAGGGCCGCTGACAGAAGGAAGAGCCATTCAAACGGATACCGCCCGATGACGGCCAGGCCGAAAGCCGGTCCGATGGTCATGGCCAAGTTGACGGAAAGACCGTAATACCCCATCCCTTCTCCCCGCCGCCGGGGCGGAATCAGGTCGGTGGCCACCGTGCCTGATGCGGTGGTGGCCATGCCCCAGCCGATGCCTTGAATCATCCGCAACAAGAGCAAAACCAACAGTTGCCCGACCCAGGCCAAGGAGCTGACCGAAAACACCAACAAGCCGATGCCGGCCAACAGCATGGGTTTGCGTCCCCGGACGTCGATGGCATGGCCGGCATAGGGGCGAATCAACAGGGCAGAAAAGGTAAAACTGCCGACGACCCAACCGACCATCATGTCATTGCCGCCCAATTCCCGCACGTACAACGGCAATGTCGGAATCAACATCTGAAATCCGAGAAAAGAAAGAAAATTCGCAGTAAAAATCAAAATAAAATCCCGCGTCCATATTTTCTCTTCCACCGCCCGTTCCTCCCTTGACTCCTCAAGCTCCCGTTTTTCCTGGTGGGGCGAAGGCCGTCCCGGATTCTTTCGAGGGTCGAAACATGTTTTCTGATTTAACTATATCCCGAATGAGGGAAAGAATCAAATCGTGAGTCGAGTGCAAAATCGTGTTACAATGAAACAGTTAATGTCGCCGGTCGGAGTCGGCGAGAAAGCGGTGAGACGGATGTTCCGGGAAGAAGCGCCTTGGGATACAGAAGACATGGGCGGCGCTGGACCCGATTTGGACCTGTACGAACAACAACTGGAGGCCATCTTTGCGCCGGACGGCTTATTGGCCCGTCACATTGCCAACTATGAACAGCGGGACCAGCAGCTTCAATTGGCAAAGGCCATCATGGCGTCGTTAAAGCGGGAACGGCACCTGTTGGCAGAAGCGGGAACCGGCATCGGAAAATCGTTTGCGTATTTGATCGCAGCCAGCTTGTGGGCGCTGCAGGAGAATAAAGTCGTGATCATCTCCACCAATACCATCCCGCTGCAATCGCAACTGGTGGAAAAAGATTTGCCGCTGGTGGCGGCGGTCATGGCCGACTTGAATTTGGGCGAACTGCGGTACGAATTGGCCAAAGGGCGGGCCAATTACTTGTGCAAACGCCGCCTGGAGGCGCTGTTGTTGCGGGCGCAGCAGGAAGAAGTGGCCCATTTGGACGTCGCCCGCCGCCTGTGGGAGTTGAAAGACGAAGTCCGGGAAGGCGACCGGCCGTCCTTCCCCATGGCCGTTCCGTCCGAGTTGTGGCAACTCATTGCCGGCGACGCCGAGGACTGCCACGGCAGCGATTCGCCGTATTTCGACCACTGTTTCATCCAACAGGCTCGGCGCCGGTTGTCTTCGGCCCATTTGATCATCACGAACCACGCCATGTTTTTTTCCGACTTGGTCATGCGGCGGCGGGAAGGGAGCGGCATCTTTCCGTCCTACGATCACGTCATTTTTGACGAAGCCCATCGCATCGAGGACGTGTTTTCCAGCTTTTTTGCCCGCCAAGTGACGTTTTCGCAGGTGGAGATGTTGTTCCGCATGATTCGCCAAAAATGGCAGACGTGGATGGAGGACGTTTTTGATGCGGAGACGTTGGCGCAGTTAAACCCGTTGGAACAGAAGGTGCGGCAACAGATGCTGGATGCGTTGGACGCCGTGGGCCGGGACCTGTTTATGCCGGCCAAACCGCCGGAAGAAGGCCGGGAGATGGCGGAAGATGGTCCCGCGTGGACAGTGCTGCTGAATAAACCGTTGACGATGCCGGCCCGGCTGGAAGAGACGTTGACCGAGTTGGAACAGTTTTTCCGCCGGCTGTTAGAGACGAAAGCGCAGGAAGAGCCGCAACGGCGGGGGCTGGAGCGGCTCCTGCAACGGGCGGAAGGATTGAAGGAAGATATGCGCTTCATTTTGCGGCAAGAAGGAGGCGGGGATTGGGCCCATTGGGCGGAGTGGCACGTGGCCGCCGGGGAACAGCTGACCGATCTGTTCGGCCAGCACATCGCCCTGGTGGCGCAGCCGATCAACGCCCGGGCCATCTTGCCCGAAACGTTGTTTGCGAAAGTGCCGGTCACGCTGGTGTCGGCCACATTGGCCACCGACGGCGACTTTTCGTTCATTTCCGGGCGGCTGGGACTGGATCAGTACGACGCCTTCATCGCGCCTTCGCCGTTTGATTATCAAAAGAATGTGCTGATGGTCATCAGCGAACACGCGCCGTTTCCCAATGTGCCGGGGCAGGCGTATGAACGGTTTTTGGTTCACGGATTGCAGCGGGTGTTGCGGCAAAGCGCCGGCCGGACGCTGGTGTTGTTCACGAGTTACAAGCAAATGCACGCCGTGGCCGAAAAGCTGGCACCGTGGTGTGCCTCTCAAGGTCGGCCGTTGCTGGTGCAGGAAGCGGGCGGCGAACGGGAACGGTTGCTGGACCAATTTCGCCGCGAGCCGAAGGGCGTGTTGTTCGGGGCCGAAAGCTTCTGGGAAGGCATTGACTTGCCGGGGGATGAACTGCAATGTGTCGTCATTACGAAAATTCCTTTTGCCAACCCGTCCCAACCGCTGACGCGGGCGCGACTGGACTGGATTGAACGGTCCGGCGGCAATCCGTTTGACGAATACATGGTTCCGCTGGCCATTTTAAAGACGAAGCAAGGATTTGGACGGCTCATCCGGCGGGCCACCGATCGGGGGGCGGTGGTGTTCATGGACAGCCGGCTGGTGAAAAAGCGGTACGGCCGCCGCATCTTGTCCGGCCTGCCCCCGGTCCGGATGGGAAAACTGCAGGACATTCCGGCCTATGTGAAAGGACCGGATACCGATGGCGTGGATGCCGAAGGATGAGGACGTCCGAAAGGCAGTTGAACCGCAACAGGAGCAGGAGAAGGAAAAGGAGCAGGGGAAACAGGCATGTCGACACATCACATGACGGAAATATGGTCAACCCATTCCCAGACGGCCTTGACCGATGAGGAACGGGCCGCTTTGGCGACGGTCTGTCAAAATGCGGAATTTCTGGCGGAGGAGATGGCGCAGGCCGGCGATGAAGATACGGCGGCCAAAATGCGGGAACTGGCAGCGGCGGCGTGGGAGCCGGGGCTGCGGGTCGCTTTTTGCGGCCATTTCAGTGCCGGCAAGTCGACCCTCATCAACCGCCTGTTGGACATGCCGGTATTGCCGTCCAGCCCCATTCCGACCAGCGCCAATGCCGTGTTTTTGACGTGCGGGGACTGGGCCATGCACGTCGAGACGCCTAGCGGCCAGAAGCAGACGTTTGATGGGCCGGATGCGGTGAAGGAAGGGCAGGCGTTATTGAAGGACAGTCTGGCGGCGCAACGGGTGCGCATTTCTGTGCCGTCGCCGGTCTTGCAGAGCGGTTTGATCGTGATGGACACGCCGGGGGTGGATTCCAACGACGCGGCCCATCAGCTGGCCACCGAGTCGGCCCTTCACTTGGCCGATGTGGTCGTCTACGTCACCGACTACAATCACGTCCAGTCGGAAGTGAACTGGCAGTTTTTGCGCCAGTTGCACGCCCAGGACAAGCCGTTGCTCGTTGTCGTCAACCAGATCGACAAACACAACGAGTGGGAGCTGCCGCTGGCGGTCTACCGGGCCAGCGTGGAGCAGGCGCTGGCCCATTGGGGCGTTCAGCCGCTGGCGGTGTACTTGACGTCCATGAAAGTGGCGGACCATCCCGCCAACCAATGGCCGGCATTGTTGGCGTTTCTCCAGGCGGCAGCGGCGCGCTGGCCGTCGGTGCGCCCCGGCAGCCTTTACGCCGCAGCCCGGCATTTGATCGCGCGGCACGGGGCTTGGATGCGGAAACAACGGGAAGAAGAAGCCGCCGGGTGGCAGCGGCTGTTGGCGACCGACGATGCGGGCCGAAAACTGGCTCAACGGGAAGAGATCGCGCAACAATTGGCACGGCTCCGAGAGCGGCCGACGGCATTTCAGGAAGCGGCGGAACGGGAGTTGCAGCAACTGTTGGCCAATGCGCCGTTGTTTCCGTATGACATCCGGCAGTTGGGCAAGGCGTATTTGGAAGCGCGGGAGAAGCGGCAGCGGACCGGACGCCTGTTTCGCAAACGGGCGGAAAAAGCCGAAGCCGAAGCGCTGCGCGCGTTTGCCGAAGCGCTGGCCCAACAGGCGGAAGCGCAACTGGAATGGCACGTCAAGCGCTTGCTCGTGCAATTGCCCGGGGAATACGGGGTGCCGTCCGATGAGTGGGAACAGGCGGTATATGCCCTTCAAGTGCCCTGGACGGCGGACGTGCTGGTGGAACAAGTGAAGCCGGGGGCGGTGGCCGACGAACGGTACGTGTTGCAATACGCCGAAGACGTGAGCCACGAGTTAAAACGGCGCTGGCGCAGCGCCGCTTTGCCCATGGTGGAGGAGGCCCGGCGTCGGCTGGAGCAGACGTTGGCTGCGACGATCGAAGAGCTGGAGCGGCAATTGGCGGAAACGGCCCCGCTGGCCGAAGCGCAACAAGCGCTGCAGGCGCTGGAAGCGGCGTTGGCCCGCCAGCAATCGATGTACGAGGAACGGTTAGCCGCCGACTTCAACGGGTCGGCGTGGCGGACGAAGACCCGGGCGGTGTTGGAGCAGGCGGCACAACGTTCGATGGATATTTCGTCGGACGGTCGTTCAGAGGTCGGTTCCGAGGAACGAGCCCCGTCGCTGTCGGCGGAGTCGGCTTTCGTGTCGTCACCGTCGGTGTCTTCACCGGGGTCAACGGCTTCGCCCTCGGACTCGCCGGCCGGAGAAGCCGGAGTTCAGGACTCCATGCTGCGCGAGGTCGCCTCTGCGGCTGATGCTGCTGATGATGGGGCGGGGCACCGGCAGCTGGTGGAGATGGCGGCGCGGCTGCGCCGGTGTGCGGCGCTTCTGGACGGTTTGCCGCGGTTTGCCGATTGGGCAGACGGGCTGCGCCGCCGGGCGGAACGCCTGGAGACGAGACGGTTTACGGTGGCCTTGTTCGGCGCCTTCAGCGCCGGCAAGTCGTCCTTTGCCAACGCCTTGTTGGGAGACATGTTGCTGCCGGTTTCGCCCAACCCGACCACGGCGGCCATCAATGTGATTCGGGCCCCGGAAGACGGGCACCCGCCCGGCACGGCGGACATTCGGATGAAAACGCCGGCGGCCATGTTCCGGGACGTGGCGGAAGCGTTGCGGCACTGCGGCATCTGCGTCGATGACGGATGGGAAGGGCAAGGCTTTGACCCGCAGCAGGCACAGTTGATGGACTGGCTCCGCGCCTTGGAAGGGGAAGCCGCCTCGGAGGCGGCCATGCATGTGGCTTTTTTGCGGGCGGCGGCCAAAGGATGGGCGGACATGGCCCCGCTTCTCGGCCAGACCATCCAGGTGGATGTGGCGGAGTTTCAACGGTGGGTGGCGGACGAGAGCCGAGCCTGTTTCGTGGAAACGGTCACCTTGTACGTCCACAACCCCTTGACGGTCCGCGGGGTCTCGTTGGTCGATACGCCGGGGGCCGACTCCATCCACGCCCGGCATACCGGCGTGGCGTTCCATTATTTGAAAGAAGCCGACGCGGTGTTGTATGTGACGTATTTTAACCACGCCTTTTCCAAAGCGGACCGGGCCTTTTTGTTGCAGATGGGCCGGGTGAAATCGGCGTTGGAGCTGGACAACATGTTCTTCCTGCTCAACGCCGCCGACTTGGCCGCATCAACGGAAGAGCTGGTGCAAGTGATGGGGCACGTGCGGCAGGAATTGGGCGCGTTGGGCATCGCCGATCCGCACCTGTTCCCCGTTTCCAGCCAACTGGCCTTGCTGGCGGCGCAACGGGCGAAAAAGGCGGCAGGCGTTTGGAGCGAGGCAGCGGAACGCCGCTATCGGCAATTGCTGGAGCGGGTCAAGCCGTTGCAGGCTTGCCTGAGCGGCAGGGAGGCCGACGGAGAGGGCCGCGGGGACGATCCCCGGACGGCATGGCGGTATTCCGGTTTGGAGCAGTTTGAAGCGGTTTTTGCCGGGTTCATTTTTCACCAATTGACCGAATTGGCGTTGCAAAATGCCGAGGCGGAATTGACCCGTTGCCTCCAGCAGTTGGAACAAATGCTCCGGGTGGCGGCCGGCGACCGCGAAGAACGGGCCCGGCAACTGGCGTCGGCCCAACAGGCGTGGCAAGAAGCCAAAGCGGTGCTGGACGGTTTTGCCGTGCAGGCGGTGTTTGTGGCGCTGGAAAAAGAAGTGGCCGAATTGTTGTATTACGTCCGGCAGCGGCTCTTGTTGCGGGTGCCGGAGTTTTTCCGGGACGCGTTTTCGGCCGTCGGCGAAGGTTCCCAACCGGTGCGGGAGCAGTTGCGGAAGGCGTTGGCGCGGCTTTTGAAAGACACGGCCGATGAGTTGCTCCAGGAGTTGCGGGCCACGGCATTGCGGTCGGAGCGCTTCGTGTGGCAACAGGCGCAAAAAACGCAGGAAATGATGCAAGAGGAGCTTTCGGTCATCGATGCCCATTGCCGCCTGGGGCAGTTGACGGCGTATTCCTTGGACATGCCGGAACTGCCCGACGGTTTGGCGGAGCTGGAGGGGGAAAATTGGCAACCGGTGCTGGCGCTGTACAAAAACGCCAAGTCGTTTTACGAGCAGGGCGGCGCCGACCGGATGAAGGAGGCGTTGTTGGAGCGATTGGATGCCCCCGTCCAACGCGTGTTGGGAGAAGCGCAACAGCGTCTGGTCGAGCATTACAGAAGATGGATGGAACGGTTGTTGTCGGAGGTCAAAGAGGCGGCCGTGAAAGACGTGGATGCGTATTTCGGCGGCGTGACGGAAGCGCTGCGCGATGAAGGGCAGCTGGCGGCATGGCAACAGACGTACGAACAATTGCAGCGGGAACTTCAGGGCAATTTTTCCAACACCATTAACGACGGCGGATGGCCGACCTGATTGAGAAATTGATAGGCCGCCACTTGCACCCGCCGCTGATCCAGTTGCGAAGCCCATTGATACAGCGCTTCTTGTTCCGCCTTTCCTTCCGGGTGGCCGGTGTAAACGACGACACTGACGATGCCGCCCGGCGCCAAGACGTTCAACGACGCCTCCAGCGCCATGATGGTCGTTTCGGCTTTGGTTTTGACGGTCTTGTCCGAGCCGGGCAAGTATCCGAGATTGAACATGACGGCCCGGACGGCGCCGTGCCATTCGACGGGCACGTGTTCTTGCAGCCGTTCGTGGCCGGCCAAAAAGAGCTGGACGCGGTCCACGAGCCCTTTTTCCCGCAGCCGCGCGGCGGCCCGCTCCAGCGCCAGGGGCTGGATGTCGAAGCCGAACACGCGGCCGCGGGGGCCGACCAACTGGGCCAAGAAGCAGGTGTCGTGGCCGTTGCCGACGGTGGCGTCGACGACAACATCGCCCGGCCGGACGACTTTTTCGATGAAGTAGTGACTGGCTGCCAAGGCCGGAAGCAAGATCATGTGCGTCTCCCCTTGTCCATGTGGTTTCACCCGCATTGTAAAACGGATTGGACCCATGGGCCAAGGGGATTGCAGGTTACGGTGTGAGGGATTCGTGTTTTTTGGCGTCGTGGTTTTCGATGACGCGGATTTTGCCGTTCCGCGCCCCGCGTTTTTCTAATTCCCGCAACACGTATATGCGTTGTTCCACCAATTCGTCGATCAAATATTGAATCTGGTTTCTTTTTTGATATAAGTTGGTCAATTGTCCTTCAAACTGTTGTAACTGACGGATGAGCCCTTTGGTGGACATGCTGGCCGCTTTTTGCATGTTGATTTTCTTCATGCGCGTCACCTCATGCATGTAGTATTGCCGAATGCGGCCGCTTTCAGACCAATCTTATCCAGCGCCCTAAACTTTGAATAATTGGGGACAAATCGGGGAAAGGACGTGTCACTCGACGAATCGTATGTTATGATTCTGCCGATGAGGTGAGGAACCATGACAGCACTGTTAATCATTGGCGACTTGGTCGTCTTGTATTTGTTCATCATGTTGGGGCGGTTGTCCCATGGCGAATCGTTGAATTTTTTGGCCGTCAGTGAAGCGTCGGCTCCCTTCGTCGTCGGTTGGCTCATCGCTGTCATCCTGGTCGGGGCGTATAAACTCGAGAAACTGGACACATACGGCGGCGCGGTGCAAAAAACGGTGTTGGCGTGGATCATCGGCATGCCGCTGGGGTTCATCATCCGGGCACTGATGCTCCAACGCTGGTTCCATTGGTCGTTTATTGCCATCACCATGGTCGGCACCTTGCTCTTTCTTCTCGTGTGGCGCTTGGCGTTTACGTACATCTTGAAAAAGAAAGGCGGCTCAACAGCTTGACGGAAGGCATGGGCCTGAAGAAAGGCATGAGCCGTTCTTTTTTTGTTCCCCGTCGGTGACGGGGTTTTTTTCATGTTAAAATGAAAGAGATACGGATGGTTCGGAACGGAAGGAGGGAAGACCATGGTGCTCCAACAGATGTGGCAGAGGCTGGATGAGCTGTACGAAGAGATGGTGGCGTGGCGCCGGGATTTTCACCGGTATCCGGAGTTGTCGTTTCAGGAAGAGCGGACGCCCCGCATCATCGCCGAGCGGCTGCGGGCCTTTGGCATCGAGGTGCGTGAAGGGGTCGGCGGCCGGGGCGTCGTGGGCCGGCTGGAAACGGGCCGGGCGGGCCGGACCGTGGCATTGCGGGCCGACTTCGACGCGTTGCCCATTCAAGAAGAAACCGGCGTGGAATACCAATCGGTCATTCCGGGGGTGATGCACGCCTGCGGTCACGACGGCCATACGGCCGTTTTGCTGGCGGTGGCTAAAGTGTTGAGCCAGTTTCGGGACCATTTGACGGGGAATGTGGTGTTCATACACCAATTTGCCGAAGAGATGGCACCGGGCGGGGCCAAACCGATGATCGAGGACGGCTGCCTGGACGGCGTGGACGTCATTTACGGCACCCATTTGTGGACCGGATTTCCACGGGGGCGCATTGGCTGCCGCAGCGGCCCGATTATGGCCGCCACCGACGATTTTCAAGTGGACATTACCGGCCGGGGCGGTCATGGCGGGATGCCCCATCAAGCGGTGGATGCGCTCCTGGTGGGGGCGGCGGTGGTGCAGCAGTTGCAGACGTTGGTCAGCCGGCGCGTGGATCCGTTGCAGCCGGCGGTGGTGACCGTAGGCAGCTTTCACGCCGGAGACACATATAATGTCATAGCCGGGAAAGCGACGTTGAAAGGAACGGTGCGGACACTGGACGGGGCGGTCCGGGATCAATTGGAGCGGGACATGGAGCGGCTCATTCGCGGCGTATGCGAAGCGGCAGGCGCGGAAGTGACGTTCCAATACCGGCGGGGTTATCCGGTCGTCGTCAATCACGCCGAGCCGGTCGACGCGGTGCGGAAGGCCGTAGGGGAGGTGTTCGGCGAAGCGGCGTACTTCACCATGGAGCCCTTGATGGTGGGAGAAGATTTTGCCTACTACTTGCAGCGCGTTCCCGGAGCCTTTTTCTTCACCGGTGCCGCCAATCCGGCATTGGACGCGGTGTATCCCCACCATCACCCCCGGTTTAATTTTGACGAAAGGGCCATGCTGGATGCGGCCAAGTTGTTGGTGACCTTGGCCGTCCGAGCGGCCGGCACGGTGTCCACACAGTAGACGCAGCAACACAGTCAACGTTCCCGTCCAAATATTGTGTAGCGAATGCGGCGCATGGGCCGTGCGCCGCTCCGCCATACGGTTCATGCGCAGTTTCCGCCGTCTTTTCTCCGCAGTTTTCTGAAGGGTTTGATTGACGGTTCTTTCCATCTTTCTTTATAATAGGTTAGAGTCTATTTTTTAATTTATAGTGGCGGAAAATTCGTTATTTTGTCAATACGACCGGAAGGCGCGGTTTGGGGAGGGATTGACATGACAGAATGGGTTCAACTGTTGGCGCCCGACGGCACCGTCCATCCGGATGTCGCCATTCCGTTGCTGGATGAGCAGCTGGTGGACATGTATCGGTGGATGGTCTTGGCCCGTTTGTTTGATCAACGGGCGTTGAGTTTGCAACGGCAAGGGCGCATCGGTACGTACGCGCCGTTCAGCGGTCAAGAGGCAGCGCAAGTCGGCTGTGCCTTTGCGGTGGAGAAGGACGACTGGATTTTTCCGACGTATCGGGAAGTGGCGCTGGGTTTCGTGTTGGGGAAAAGCATGAGCACGACGTTGTTGTATGCCATGGGGCATCTGCACGGTACCCGCTCGCCGGAAGGGGTGAACTTGCTGCCGGGTCAAATCATGTTGGCCACCCAGATTCCCCAAGCGGTGGGGGCGGCGTGGGCGTCGAAAATTCGCGGGGACCGGGCGGCGACATTAGTGTTTTTCGGCGACGGCAGCACGTCCAAAGGGGATTTTCACGAGGGGCTCAATTTTGCCGCGGTCATCAGCGCTCCCATCGTCTTTGTTTGCATGAACAATCATTGGGCCATCAGCACGCCTTTGTCCAAACAGACCGCCACCGCCACCATTGCGGAAAAAGCGGCCGCATACGGCATGCCGGGCGTGCGGGTCGACGGCAACGATGTGATGGCGGTGTACGCGGTGACCAAAGAGGCGCTGGAGCGGGCCCGCCGCGGGGAAGGGCCGACCTTGATCGAGTTGGTGACGTACCGGTACGGTCCCCACACCACCTCCGACGATCCGACCCGTTACCGGGACGAAGCGGAAGTGCAAGAGTGGATGCAAAAAGATCCGATACAGCGCTTGTACCGGTATTTGACGCACCGCGGTTTGTGGGATGAAGAGAAGGAAGAGGCCCACCGACAACAGTGTCGGGAACAGATCCAAGCGGCGGTGGAAGAAGCCGAACGGACGGCCCGAACCCGGTTGTCGGAGGTGTTTGAGGTCGTTTACGGGGAGATGACCGAAGACTTGGTGCGGCAGCAGCGAGAAGCGGAACAATTCCGCCGGGAGGAGGGACGATGAGATGGCCCAATTGACCATGGTGCAGGCCATCAACCAGGCCCTGGCCCAGGCCATGGAAGCCGATGAGCGGGTGATGGTGCTGGGGGAAGACGTCGGAAAAAACGGCGGCGTGTTTCGGGCGACAGAAGGATTGCAGCAACGGTTTGGCGAACATCGGGTGGTGGATACGCCGTTGGCCGAATCGGCCATCATCGGCACGAGCATCGGCTTGGCCCTCAACGGCATGCGGCCGGTGGCCGAGCTGCAGTTTATGGGATTCATTTACCCGGCCATGGACCAGTTGGCCACGCAGGCGGCCCGTTACCGCTTCCGCACGGCGGGGCAATACACGGTGCCGTTGGTCGTCCGGGCGCCTTTTGGGGGCGGCGTGCGCACGCCGGAATTGCACTCCGACAGCTTGGAAGCCTTATGTACCCATACCCCCGGACTGAAAGTGGTCGTTCCCAGCACGCCGGTGGATGCCAAGGGATTGTTGTTGGCGGCCATCGACGATCCCGACCCGGTCTTGGTGTTGGAACCGATGAAGCTGTACCGCGCTTTCCGGCAGGAAGTGCCCGAAGAGCCGTATCGCATCCCTTTGGGTCAGGCCCGTATCGTGCGGGAAGGGACGGACGTGACCGTCATCAGTTGGGGGGCGCCGGTGCACTTGACGGAAAAAGTGGCCGCCCGGCTGGCGTCGGAACGGGGATTGTCCATCGAGGTCATCGATGTGCGCTCGTTGGTGCCGCTGGACATGGCGACGTTGGTCCAATCGGTGGAGAAAACCGGCCGGCTCATCATCGTCCACGAAGCGGTGCGGACGAGCGGGTTTGCCGGTGAAATCATGGCCCGCATCAACGAAGAAGTGTTTTACTCGCTGGAGGCGCCCATGATCCGCCTGACGGGATACGACACGCCTTATCCCGTACCCCAGGTGGAAGACGACTGGTTGCCCAACGAGGGGCGGTTGTTGGCGGCCATTGAACAGGTGCTGCAGGATTGAGGAAGGCAGGTGGCGGGAAGGTACGGCCCATGCAGGGAACGGAACGGGGAGGGATAGGATGATCGTCGAATTTCGACTTCCCGATCTCGGTGAAGGGATTGCCGAAGGGGAAATCGTCAAATGGCTCGTTCAGGAGGGGGAGCTGGTCCAGGAAGACCAGCCCTTGGTCGAAGTGCAAACCGACAAGGCGACGGTGGAGATTCCCAGTCCGGTGAGCGGCCGCGTGCTGCGCAGAATGGCCCAAGAGGGCGACATCGTCCCGGTCGGAGCGGTGTTGATCGCGATTGAGACCGATGCCGCCGGCCCGGCGCAACCGACGAAAGCGGTTGAAGGAGGACCTCCGGCGGACCGCTTTCCCTCTTCGGCGGCGGCCGATGGCACCGCCGGCAGGGGGCGGGTACAGGCCGCGCCGGCCGTGCGCAAACTGGCCCGGGAACTGGGGATCGACTTGACCCAAGTGGCGGGCAGCGGTCCGGGCGGCCGGGTGTTGAAGGCGGATGTGGAACGGGCGGCGTCCGGCGGGGCCATGCCGCGGGAGATGTCCCGGCCGCTGGCGACGGCGGTGCGTCCGGTAACGATGGAAGAATCCGTCGATCCGGCGGCGGACCGGCGGCAAGGGCAGCCGGCGGCCGGGCCGTTGGTGGAACGGCTGCCCTTGCGGGGAATTCGGCGCGCCATGGCCCGCCGGATGGCCCAGTCGGTGCACGCGGCGGCCCACTGCACCGGGATGAGCGAAGTGGACGTGACCGAACTGGTGGCCATTCGCCGGCAAATGGCGGCCCAAGCGGCCGAAAAAGGGATCAAGCTGACGTATATGCCGTTTATCATCAAAGCGGTCATCTCGGGCCTGAAAAAATATCCGATCATGAATGCGACGTTGGATGACGAGAAGGAAGAAATTGTCATCCAGCGCATGTACCATATCGGCATTGCCGTCGACACCCCGGACGGGTTGGTGGTGCCGGTCATTCACGACGCCGATCGGCTGAGTTTGCTGCAATTGGCGGAGGCGGTGCAAACGTTGGCGGCGCGGGCGCGGGAAGGGCGGCTGCGGCCGGAAGACGTGCAGGGCGGGACGTTTACGATTTCCAATATCGGTGCCATTGGAGGGACGTTCGCCACGCCCATCATCAATTATCCGGAGGTGGCCATTCTTGGCGTCAACCGGATTGAACCCAAACCGGTGGTCCGGGATGACCAAATCGTCATCCGGCAAATCATGGGGCTGAGCCTCAGTTTCGACCACCGAGTCATCGACGGGGCGACGTCGGCCCGCTTTACCGCTCACGTGGCCCGTTATTTGGAACAGCCCAATTTGTTGTTTATGGAAATGGTGTGACGACAGGGCGGGGTTCGAGTTTCCGCGTAGGTTGACGCCATGGACGGGCGCAAGGTGTGTGCAAACGGGATGGTAACGTGGTAGTGGAAAGGAGCAGCAACCAATGAAAGTGGCCTTGTTCGTCACTTGTTTGGCCGACCTGTTCTTTCCCGAGGTCGGCAAAAGTGTCGTCCACGTGCTGGAAAAGCACGGCGTCGAGGTGGACGTGCCGCTGGATCAGACGTGCTGCGGCCAGCCGGCGTACAACAGCGGTTACCCCGAGGCAGGCCGGGAAGCGGCACGCCATTTCGTGCGCACCTTTGAACCGTATTTGGCGGCTGACTGGGCCATCGTGCTGCCGTCCGGGTCGTGTACGGCCATGATCCGGGAGGTGTATCCCCAACTGTTGGCCGACGAACCGGAATTGCTGGAGAAATGCCTTCAGATCAAGGAACGGGTGTACGAGTTTTCCGAGTTTCTCGTCCATGTGCTGGGAGTGGAGGCCATTTCGGCCACGTATGCGGCGAAAGCGACGGTGCATCATTCGTGTCACATGAGCCGGGGGTTGGGATTGCGGCAAGAGCCGTTAGAAGTGTTGTCCCGGGTGAAGGGGCTGGAGCTGGTGCCGCTGTCGAATGCGGAAGACTGTTGCGGGTTCGGCGGCACGTTTGCCGTGAAAATGCCGCAAATTTCCACGGCCATGGGGGAAGAAAAACTGCGCCACATTCGCGAAACCGGGGCCGAGGTGGTGGTGACGTCGGATCTCGGCTGTCTCATGCATTTGAGCGGATTGGCCCGGCGCAGCGGACAATCCTTGGTGTGCAAACACGTGGCGCAAATTTTGGCGGAAGGGGAGGATGGACGTGGCCTTCGTTCCCGATAGTTTCGCCCAACGGGTCGAAAAAGGGTTGGCGGACCAAACCACGCGGCATACCGTCGGCCGCGTGCAAGATTTTTTTAAAGCGGTCCGGGCCCGCGCTTTTGACGATTTGGGCGATGTGGACCAATGGCGGCGGCGGGCCGAAGCCATTCGGCAACACACGATGGAAAACTTGGACGCCTATTTGGAGCAGTTCGCCGAGCAAGTGGCGGCCCGCGGCGGCCACGTCTATTTTGCGCCGGATGCCGAGGCGGCGTGCCGGTACGTCTGCCGCATCGCCCAGCAGCGGGGCGTGAAGCGTATCGTCAAAGGAAAGTCCATGGTGACGGAAGAGATTCGGTTGAACGACGCCTTGGCCAAGTTGGGGATCGAGGTCTTTGAAACCGATTTGGGCGAATTTATTCTGCAGTTGGCCCAGGAACGGCCCTTTCATATCGTCGGGCCGGCGTTACATAAAAACCGGAAGCAAATTGCGGCCCTCTTTTCCGAACTGGCGGGAGAGCCGCTGCCGGAGCAGCCGGAGGCGCTGACGCGTTTTGCCCGGGAATATTTGCGGGACAAGTTTTTCCAGGCGGACATGGGCATCACCGGCTGCAACTTTGCCATCGCCGAGTCGGGGACGGTCGTGTTGTTCAGCAATGAAGGCAACATCCGGATGACGACCACGTTGCCGCCGGTCCACGTCGTCGTCATGGGCATGGAGCGGGTCGTGCCGACGTGGGAAGATTTGGACGTGTTGTTGACATTGCTTCCCCGCAGCATTACGGGCCAAAAGACGTCCAGTTACGTCAGCGCGGTCACCGGCCCGCGCCGGGAAGGCGAAGCCGACGGGCCCGAGGAGTGGCACGTCGTCATCGTCGACAACGGCCGATCACGGTTGTTGGGCACCCGTTATCAGAAGGCGTTGCACTGTATCCGCTGCGGGACGTGTTCACTCGTCTGTCCCGTGTACCGCCACATCGGCGGGCACGCTTACGGCAGTGTGTACAACGGGCCCATCGGCTCCATCATCAGCCCGCTGATGACGGGAGGAACCGTGGGGCGGGAACTGCCGTTTGCCTCCAGCCTTTGCGGCGCCTGCCACGAGGCGTGTCCGGTCAACATTCCGCTGCACGACTATTTGGTGTCGTTGCGGGCTGACTTGGCCGGCGAAGGGGAGACCTCCTGGGCGGAACGGCTGGTGGCCCGGCTGTTCGGCTGGGGGACGGCCCATGCGCCGGTATACCGGATGGGACAGCAGATGGTCCGGTGGCTTGCCGGCGAGGCAGCGGATGACGGCTATGTGTTGAAGGCCAAGGGACCCTTGGCCTTGTGGACGGCGTATCGCGATTTGCCCCAGCCGGCCAAAGAAACGTTCATGCAATGGTGGACGGCCCGGAAGAAGGAGGGACGGCGGCCGTGAGCGATGTCGGGCGCACCTACAGCGGAACGGTGGAGTCCTTCGACGAAATGCACGATGAAAGGAACAAAGAAGCTTTCCTGCAACATCTGGCTCAGAGGCTGGGCCGTCCGCGGCGGCGGATGGCCGACGTGCGGCCGCTTCGTTTTACCTCCCATCCGTGGGACGGGCGTTACGATCATAAGACCCAGGACGATTTGGTGGACCTGTTTTGCAAGACGCTGCAGTCCCAAGGAGGACAAGTTTGGCGGGTTCAGACGCATCACGCGTGGCAACAACGGTTGGCGGAGTGGGTCCAGCAAAAACAAGTGCGGCGGGCCGTTTTGTGGAGGGATGCCCGGCTGGAGGCCTTGAACTTGCCGGAACTGCTGGCGGAAGCAGGCGTGGAATGGCACTTCTGGCAAGCCGACGAATCCACAGGGCATCGCCGTTGGATTGAATTGGCCAAAGAAGCCCAATTGGGCATCACGTGGGCCGATGCCGCTTTGGCTGAAACCGGCACGGTCGTGATGTTCAGCGGACCGGGGAAAGGCCGCAGCGTGAGCCTCGTGCCGGAGGTGCATCTCGTGTTTGTTCATCGCCGGCAAATTCAAGGCCGCCTGTCCGACTTGATGCCCCGTCTTCGGCAGTGCCATCGGCAAGGACAGTTGCCGTCGTCCATCAACTTCGTCAGCGGACCGAGCAGCAGTGCCGATATCGAGATGCAAATCGTCAAGGGGGTTCACGGTCCCCGGGAACTGGCGGCCGTCGTGTTGGACTGGGATGAGGCCGTAGACTGGAAGGAGTAAGGGGGAAGGCCATGTCTTGGGTGGAAGCGTTGCGTCAACTCATTCCCGATGAACGGCGGGTGACGGTGAACGAAACGGTGTTGGAGCAGCATGGCAGGGATTTGACGTACCACCGTCCCCACCGGCCGGATGTGGTGGTTTTTCCGAAAGATAAATGGGAAGTGCAAAAGGTGCTCCGTTTTGCCAACGAACACCGGATACCGGTCGTCCCCTTTGGGGTCGGGAGCAGCCTGGAAGGTCATGTCATTCCCGTGCAGGGCGGTATCAGCCTCGATATGACCTTGATGAACCGGGTGCTGGAAGTGCGGCCGCAAGATTTTCTGGCCCGCGTCGAAGCCGGCGTCACCCGCAGTCAGTTGAACCGGCAATTGCGACCGTACGGTTTGTTTTTCCCCGTCGATCCGGGGGCCGATGCCACTTTCGGCGGGATGGCGGCCACCAACGCCAGCGGCACCAATGCGGTGCGGTACGGCGTCATGCGGCAACAAGTGTTGGGATTGGAAGTGGTGCTGGCCGACGGGCGGATCATCCAGACCGGCGGGATGGCGGTCAAATCGTCGGCCGGTTACCATTTGACCGGGCTGTTTGTCGGCTCGGAAGGGACGTTGGGCGTCATCACCGAGGTGACGGTGCGCCTCTACGGAATTCCGGAGGCGGCGGTGGCGGCCCGGGCGGTGTTTCCCGACGAAACGTCGGCCGGCGAGGCGGCCGTCGAGATGTTGTCGTCCGGCATCGCCGTCGGCAAGGTGGAGCTGGTGGACGCCTACACGGTCGATGCCGTCAACAAATTTAAAAAGACGGCGTATGAAGTGGCCCCCACGCTGTTCCTCGAATTCAGCGGTCCGAAACAGACGGTGCTCCACGACGTCGAAGAGGCCCGGCGGGTGGCGATGCAGCACGGTTGCCGGGCTTTTCAGCAAGAAACGGATCAAAAGGCGCGGGAATTGCTGTGGGAGGCCCGGCATCAGGCCGCCTTTGCCATTGCGGCTACCGCGCCGGGGAAAACGTTGATGGCCACCGATGTCTGTGTGCCCATCTCTCTGTTGCCGGAAGCCATCCGATACGCCCGCCGGCTGATCGATACGCACGGCATTCACGCGGCCCTTTTCGGCCATGTGGGGGACGGCAACTTCCACGCCGCCTTTATGATGGATCCGAACGATCCGAAAGACATCGAAAGGGCAAAAGCGGTGAATGAACAGATTGTCCGGTACGCGTTGGAACATGGCGGCACTTGTACCGGCGAACACGGCATCGGCTTGGGGAAAATCCAATACTTGGCGGCGGAACGGGGCGAATCGGTGGCCGTGATGAAAGCCATCAAACAAGCGTTGGATCCGAACAACATCCTCAACCCCGGCAAAGTGCTGCCGGATTGACACATAGGTTCATGGAGGGAATCTCGCTTCGGTGTCGACAAGACACCGAAGCTTTTTTTGTTGTGTTCCCGGCTTTTTCTACATGAAAAAGGGCAAACTAACCCTGAAAACGGAAGAGATGGCCGGATATGCGAACAATTGGGAGGATCTTGTCTCTCATCTTCGCTCATCTCGGGATAGGACGGGTCAAGGAACATAATCCCGTATTACATACTTTGACAATCTTTGACGTTGAATGGTACAGTGAAAAAGTGACCGATATTTTTTATTATATTTTAAAATATAAAATTAATAAAATAAACAATTTTGACGATTGAAATGGAGGAATAGCCCGTTTTGACTGAGGTACAAGAACCGATTATCCGGGTGCGGCGACTGACGAAAGTGTTCGGGCCTCATCCGGAAAAGGCGTTGGACATGTTGCGCCAAGGGAAGGACAAGGCAGAGATTCTCAAGAAATTGGGTACGACGGTTGGCGTCTGTCAAGCGGAGTTTGACATTTACCCCGGCGAAATTTTCGTCATCATGGGTTTGTCGGGGAGCGGCAAGTCGACATTGTTGCGGTGCTTGAACCGTCTGATTGAGCCGACGGAAGGGGAAATCTGGATCGGCGGACAAAACATCACGAAGTTGGACGAAAAAGCCATGCGCCAGTTGCGGCAAAAGCGCATCAGCATGGTGTTTCAACAGTTTGCCCTGTTCCCGCATCGGACAGTGTTGGACAACGTGGCCTACGGGTTGGAAGTTCAAGGTGTTCCCCGGAAAGAGCGGCACGAAAGGGCCAGACAGTCCCTTTCTCTGGTCGGTTTGGCCGGCTGGGAAGACAAGCTGCCGGGGCAGCTAAGCGGCGGGATGCAACAACGGGTCGGGCTGGCGCGGGCGTTGTGCACTGACCCGGACATCTTGCTGATGGACGAGGCCTTTTCCGCCCTTGATCCGCTCATCCGCGAAGAAATGCAGGACGAGTTGTTGAATTTGCAGAGCAATATGCAAAAAACGATTGTTTTCATTACCCACGACTTAAATGAGGCGTTGAAGTTAGGCGATCGCATCGCGTTGATGTTGAACGGCCGCATTGTCCAAATCGGCACGCCGGAAGAAATCATCGGGCAGCCGGCCAACGATTATGTGGCCCGTTTCGTGCGGGGCGTGGACAAGACGAAAGTGTTGACGGCGCAAGACGTGATGAAAAAACCAGAGCCGGTCATCACGCCGAAAGACGGGCCGCGGGTGGCGTTGAAACAGATGCGTTCCAGCGGCATTTCCAGCATTTTCGTTGTCGAGCGGAACCGGCGCTTATTGGGCTTGTTGACGGCGGACGCCGCCTTTGAAGCGACGGAAAAAGGAGAACGGGATATTTTGTCGCGGCTGTCCCAAGACTTTGACCGCGTTCATCCGGATCAGCCGGTGGAAGACATATTGCCGGTGGTGGCCAACGCCAAGGCGCCCTTGGCCGTCATCGATGAACAGGAACGGCTGTTGGGGGTGATTGTCCGGGGATCGGTGCTGGAAGCGTTGGCTTCAGGAGGAGGTGGGAAGCATGGAAATGGCCCGACTGCCGCTGGCGACGTGGGTTGACCTGCTGGTGGGGTGGATGGACCGCACGTTGGGACCTCTGTTTGACTTGATCTCTTCCGCCGTTGTGTTTTTGATCGAAGGGCTGAACAGTTTGTTGCAATGGTTTCCGTGGTGGCTTCTCATCTTGTTGGTGGCGGCTTTTTGCTGGTATTTGGCGGGATGGAAGCTGGCGCTCGGCACGGCCGCGGGGCTGTTGTTGATCGCCAATCTGGGCTTTTGGGATCCGTTTTTGCTCACTTTGAGCCTCGTCCTCGTCTCCTCGTTGCTCTGTTTCATCATCGGCATTCCCATCGGTATCTGGTCGGCAAAAAACGAGCGGGTGCATGCCGTTGTGGTTCCGATTCTCGATGTTATGCAGACGTTGCCTTCGTTTGTCTACTTGCTTCCCGCCATGGCGTTTTTTGGCATTGGCTTGATGCCGGCAGCTTTTGCGACGATGGTGTTCGCCATGCCGCCGGTCATCCGGCTGACGGACCTCGGCATTCGGCAAGTGCCAAGCCAATTGGTGGAAGCCGCCCGGGCGTTCGGTTCCTCGCCCGTGCAAATGTTGTTGAAAGTTCAATTGCCGCTGGCCTTGCCGACGATGATGGCAGGCATGAATCAGACGATCATGTTGTCGCTGTCGATGGTGGTCATTGCGTCGTTGATTGGCGCTGGAGGGCTGGGCGACGGCGTGACCCGGGCATTGAGTCGCCTGGAGACCGGCATGGGGTTTGAATACGGGATTGCCGTCGTCATTTTGGCCATGATTCTTGACCGCATCACGCAACGGGTGGGGGATCGGTTCAACATTCAGGACAAAGGCCGTTAATCCGAAACGATACTCGTCTCAAAGGGATAAATGGAATGAAGGAGGAATTGCCTTGCTGAAAACACGATTTTGGTGGACGTTGTTGCTGACATTGGGAATGGTGTGCTTGGCCGCCGGATGTGGCGGTGCGTCGGCTCCTTCCGGGGAAGAGGCGGGGGACGGCGAAGGCAACGGTGCCCAATCCGACACGATTCGCATCGGGATGGTGAACTGGGCGGAAGACATCGCCGTATCCCATTTGTGGAAGGTGATCTTGGCAGAGGAAGGATATCAAGTGACGTTGCAACAATTGGATGCGGCGCCGCTTTATACGGGTCTGGCCAACGGGGACTTGGATGTGTTCCTCGACGCCTGGTTGCCGATTACCCATGAAGCGTATTGGGAGAAATATCAAGAGCAGTTGGAAGACTACGGCGTATGGTACGGCGGACAAGCCGATCTCGGATTGGCAGTTCCGACCTATGTCGAGGAAGTCAATTCGATTGAGGACCTGGAGGAACACAAAGACTTGTTCAACGGCGAAATTACGGGAATTGATGCCGGGGCCGGTTTGATGCGTCTCATTGAGGAAAAAGTCATTCCCGAGTACGGGTTGTCGCTGAAACTGGTGGCTTCCAGCGAAGCGGCCATGTTGAGCGCTTTGGACAACGCGGTGAAAAACCAGAGGCCCATTGTCATCGCCGCATGGCGGCCTCACTGGATGTTTACGGAATGGGATTTAAAATATTTGGAAGATCCCAAGAAGGCGTTTGGGGAACCGGAAGAATTGCACACCGTGGCGCATAGAAGCTTTAGCGAGCGATTTCCGGAAGTGAGCACCTGGTTGAAAAACTTCAAGATGACCGAGGAGCAGTTGGGTACGTTGGAAAGTTACATTTTCAAAGAAGGGATGGAGGAAGACGAAGCGGCCAAACGGTGGATTGAAGAAAACCGCGGGGTGGTTGATGATTGGTTGGGGAGATGACGGCGACTGTTCCATCAGTCGCCGTTTTCTTGTTCCGGATCGTAATTCATGATCAACACCTCGGCGACTTTTCCCCGTTTCGTGGCATCGGAGTTGATGTTGCGATTGGCTTGGACGGTGACAATGCGGTAGCCGTCATACAAGTTTTTGATGAAATCGGTGGCCGAATTGCTCAGCAACACTTTGCAGCCCCGCCGGTCCAGGGCGACGAAGACGTCCCGCAAGCGTTTCTGTTCCGTTTTGCCGAAGCCGCCGCAGCTGTAATCCGTAAAGTTGGAGGTGTCGGAAACCGGATCGTAGGGCGGGTCAAAGTACACAAAGTCGCCGGGTTGGGCGGTGGCCACCGCTTGTTCAAAGTCAGTGTTGAGTAACGTAATATCTGCCGAGTTCAAATATTGGTGTACAGCCCGCAAGACCGGTTCATTGACAATTTGCGGGTTTTTGTATCTTCCGAAAGGCACGTTGAAGAAGCCATGCCGGTTGACGCGGAACAAGCCGTTGTAACACGTTTTGTTCAAATAAATGAGGCGGGAGGCCCTTTGCGTCGCCGACAATTGGCGGTAATCGGCCTGCCGGTCCAAGTTCCGCAGGCGATAAAAATATTCCTTTTCGTTTTTGTGTTTTTTCAGATCGGCGATCAACCCGTCAATATCGTCCCGGATGACGATGTATGTGTTCATCAGCTCTGCATTGATGTCGTTGACCACGGCCCGTTTCGGCTGCAAGTGAAAAAGAACCGCTCCTGCTCCTAAGAACGGTTCATAATACGTGCCAAATTGTTTCGGGATGTGGCGGACAATGTCCGGCAACAGTTGCCGTTTGCCGCCGGCCCATTTCAAAAACGGTTGAACGAGTTGTCGATGGTTTGTCTTGCTCATCGCGGTTTCCCCCATAGGCCCATTTTAGCAGGAATGGGGCATATGTGGGGACGAACCTTTGGCAATTCTGGTTCGCAAGGATTCCTTGATTCAAATAGATCCGAATCGATATAATCGTCTTGAAATAAATAGGAGACGATTGCCATGTATACGAAATTGTTCAGCGCGGCGGTCTTCGGTGTCGACGGCTATGTCGTCGAAGTGGAAGTAGACATCGCCAACGGCTTGCCCCAGTTTGACATCGTCGGCCTGCCCGATTCAGCGGTCCGGGAAGCGCGGGAGCGGGTGCGGGCGGCCATCCGCAACAGCGGCTTTCAGTTTCCGCTGCAGCGCATCACGGTCAATCTGGCGCCGGCCGACATGAAGAAAGAAGGTTCCGCTTTTGATTTGGCCATCGCCTTAGGCATCTTGTGGGCCGATGGCCAGTTGCCTTCTTCAGGCCTTGAAAAAGTGCTTTGGATCGGGGAAGTGGCCTTGGACGGCGCCGTCCGTTCCGTACACGGGGTGCTGGCCATGGTCATGGCGGCGAAGGAAAAAGGGTTTGAAACTGTGGTGGTACCGGCGGAAAACGGGGAAGAGGCGGCCCTCATCGACGGAATTCAGGTGTATCCGGTGGCCCATCTGTTGGAAGCGGTGGCCGCGGTGCGGGAACCGAAGAAGGTGGCATTAAAGACGATTCATTTAAGGTCGACATTGTTGTCCGTCCACAAGGAAACAGCGGCGGCGGTGGACGGCCACAGGATGCCGACGGGGCGGGATGGTTCGGCGGATGTTCCATCCAGTCCGAAAGAGGCAGCGCAAGATGCGGCAGTGGATTTGGCGGACATCAAAGGACAAGACCAGGCAAAACGGGCATTGATCGTGGCAGCGGCGGGAATGCACAATTTGCTCATGATCGGCCCGCCGGGTTCGGGCAAGACGATGCTGGCCCGCAGCTTGCCGGGTATCCTGCCCCCCTTATCCATGGAAGAGGCACTGGAAGTAACAAAAATTTACAGCGTGGCCGGGCTGTTGAAGGAGCGGGGGCGCCTGATCCGGGAGCGGCCGTTCCGGGCGCCGCACCATTCCATTTCCCAGGCAGGCCTCATTGGCGGCGGAAACGTGCCGCGGCCGGGGGAAGTGAGTTTGGCCCATCGAGGCGTGCTGTTTTTGGACGAGCTGCCCGAGTTTTCCCGCAAGACGCTGGAAGTGTTGCGTCAGCCGCTGGAAGACGGGGAAGTGACGCTGTCCCGGGCCCGGATGACGTTGCGCTATCCAGCGGTTCTGACCCTGGTCTGTTCGCTCAATCCGTGTCCATGCGGCTTTTTTGGTGCCGAAGATGAGCAACATGTCTGCACGTGCACGCCGATGCAAATCCAGCGGTACCGCAGCAAGCTTTCCGGCCCGCTGTTGGATCGCATCGACATCCAGATCGAGGTGCCGCGGGTGGAATATGGGCATCTGGCGGGTGATGGGGAAGAAGAAAGTTCTGCCGAAGTGCGCCGGCGGCTGGCCCGGGTGTGGGACATCCAGCGGGAGCGATTTGCCCGAGGCCCAAAAGGCGTGCAATTCAACGCCCAGATGCCGCCGCAATGGGTGCGCAAGGTGGTGAAGCTTCACAAAGAGGCGGCCGCCTTGTTGCGGGAGGCGTTTTATTCGTTGGGGCTGAGTGCCCGCGCCCACGACCGCATTCTTAAAGTGGCCCGGACCATCGCCGATTTGGACGAAGCGGAAACGGTGGACGTTTCCCACGTGGCCGAAGCGATTCAGTACCGGTGTCTCGACCGGGGAATGCAGTAAGGGTGGTTTCTAGGAAGCATGAATCGCAGGGATAGACGACAAACAGGGCCCGTGACCGGTTGGTTGCAGGACCGTTCAGATTCAATCTTACTTTTGAGAAGGATCCTGCATTAGTTAGGCAACTAGCGCGTGAAATGGGGGGAACGTATGTATAAAACGCGTCCACAGGTGCAACCCATTTAATAAACCGTTTGGCAGAAGATGTGGCGATTTTGCCAAAAGCTGGTGAAAAGAGCATCGTATCACCGGAAGAAGGGCGGGAAAAGAAGGAGAAAACCGTACACTAAGATGGTGCGGGCTTATTGGCCATGTTACCATCTTGGCCGATGGCTATCCGGTTTGTTTTAACAGCAGCCGGAGGGAAACAAAGTCGGAAAGTTGAATTATTAGACTGATTGCTTTATCATTTCACATAGTAAAGAGGTGCTTGGGAAAATAGGCTGACAAGTTGGTGAAAGTTTGTATGACCCAAAAGAATCCGAAAAAACGCGTCACGTTGCAGGATGTGGCCAAACATGCGGGGGTATCTCGGGCTACAGCTTCTTTGATTGTGCGCGGAAGCCCAAAAATTTCCGAAAAAACGAGAAAAAAAGTGTTGGCTTCCATGAAAGAGCTGGGCTATGTTTACGACCGTGTCGCTGCCAACATGCGTTCTCAGCAGTCATCAACAGTTGGACTGATTATTACCGATATTGCCAACCCTTTTTATTCGGAATTGCTGGTGGGCGTACACAATGAGTTGGAAAAAGTGGGATACATTGAATTTTTAGGCACAACCTTTGATTCTGCCGCCAAACAAGACCGGTTGCTCTCCACCATGTTGGAGCACAGGGTAGGGGGCATTATCCTCTGTCCGGTGTCCAACAACTCGACGGAGTCCATCGCACAAATCCAAGGGCTGGACATTCCTTTGGTGACGGCGGTTCGGGAAATTTCCGGCATCCAAGCCGATTATGTCGGCATTGATTATGTCACCGGAGCGGAGATGGCCGTTGATCATCTGATCCAAAAGGGACACCGCCGCATTGCTTTTTTGGGGGGGACATCCAGTTCTACGGCCTGGAAAGCGCGTAAACAGGGGTATACAAACGCGTTAAAAAATGCGGGTCTGCCTATTGACAAGTCATTAATTATCGAAAGCCCTGTGACCAGAGACGGCGGAAAACAAGCAGTGTTGCAACTCCTTCGTCAGCCCAATCCCCCTACTGCCCTCTTTTGCTTCAACGATTTAGTGGCGTTTGGTGTCATGCAAGGATTAAAAGAGCAAGGCATTGTCATTGGTCAAGAAATGGCTGTGGTTGGATTTGACAATGTGCCTGAAGCTTCCTTGTATCAGCCGCCCTTGACTACCGTTTCATCCCATCCCCGCCTGATTGGCACCCTGGCCGCTCAATTGCTCAACGAGCGCATCAAGGATAACACCCGGGAACCACAGCGGATCATCATTAAACCAGAACTGGTGATTAGGGAAACCACTTGACAAAGGGCTCTGAGGCCCGTTTTTGTTTGCGTGCGAAAACAAAAGAGAAAAAAAGAGAAAACATGCTTATTCGTACAATTCCCAAGCCAGTTTCAGCGATTCGAACAGATAATCCACGATTTCATCCACATTTCGGTTGTCCGTGGTAATTTTGGAGTTGTGGCGGGAGTAGATCCTCTGCCGTTTATAAAAGAGTTCCTTTATTTCCTCGAGAGATTTTCCTTGCAGCACCGGTCGGTTGTCAATCAGAATATTAAGCCTTTCTTTCCATGATTCCCAGGAAATATCCAGGTAAATAACAATGCAGTATTTTAAACAGAGATCTTGAATTTCCTTTTGCAGAAATGCCCCGCCTCCTAATGAAATCACCATTAACTTCTGTTGGCAGTAGTGGGCAATGATTTCCTTTTCCTTTTTTCTAAATTCTTTTTCCCCGAGTTGCTTAAAAATTTCTGTGACCGTCATTCCGTATTCTTTTTCGATTTCCTCATCGATGTCGACAAAGGGCCTGTACAATTTTTGGGCTAATTTGCGTCCGATGGTGGTTTTGCCCACCCCCATAAAACCGATCAGCACAATATTTTTTTCCCTGATGGAAACGGACGGTTGAACGGCTTCCATGCGACACTCATCCTTTTATCTTTAATTCACTCAAAAATATACCATATCATCCCGTGGGGTTGGATGCATAAACATCCTCGGTTGATAGAGAAATACACAGCCTTCCTGATCTGTTGTCAAGTTTAAAAATTGAAAAGTTGTTGACAACGCTTTAAAAAGAAGATAATATTGGAATCAAAGTTTATAACTAGATCGATTTAATAGGAGGGGATGAAAAAGAGTATTTGGGAAAAATATGTTATTGTTTTTATTAGATCGATCTAGAAAAAGGGGGATTTTTTATGAAGATCAAGGGGTTGACAGTAGGTCTTTCCTTGCTGTTGGTCTTCATGCTGGCGCTGGTAGGTTGTGGTTCTAGTGGCGCTGTTAACCAGCAAGGCCAAGAAGGATCCGGATCCGGCGGAGAGACCAAAATGATGAAGCTGGCTGTGGTGACGCCTAAAGAGCGCTCTCTGACGCAAGGTCTTTACAAGTTTGAGGAGATTGTGGAACGGGAAACAAACGGTAAAATTCAAGTGGAAGTGTATCCTGACGGACAGCTAGGCGGGGACCGGGATGTATTGGAGGGTTTGCAGCTCGGTACCATTGAAGGGACGACGGTATCCACCGGACCTGTGGCAGCGTTTGCGCCTCGGTTTAACGTGTTCGACCTTCCGTTTTTATTCAAAGATGAACAGACTGCGTACGAAGTTCTCGACGGCCCCATTGGTCAGGAATTGTTGGAGGATTTGACCGAGGTTGGCATCATTGGTCTTAATTATTGGGAAAACGGTTTCAGACACCTGACCAATAATGTGCGGGAAGTAAAAACGATGGAAGATATTAAAGGGTTAAAGATCAGAACTTTGGAAAACGATCTGCACATTGATGCCTGGACGGCACTGGGAGCATTGCCGACGCCCATCCCTTATACGGAATTGTATGTGGCCCTGCAACAAGGGGTGGTGGACGGGCAAGAAAATCCGTACGGCAATATTCAGACGGCCAAATTTTATGAAGTACAGAAATATTTGACCAACACCGGGCATATTTACAACGCCAGTCCCTTTATGATTAGCAAAAAGTTCTGGGACACTCTTACCCCGGAAGAACAGGAAATTATAAGAAAAGCAGCAGATGAAGCCAGGGATTATCAACGGGAGCTGAACAGGAAGGAAAGTGAAGAAGCGCTGCAATTTCTCAAGGAGCAAGGCATGATTATTACCGATTTGCCCAGTGAGGAACGTCAAAAGATTCTGGAAGCCATGCAACCCATCTATGAAAAATATACTGATTTAATTGGTGCCGATTTGGTGAATAAAGTTTTGGAAGCGGTTAAATAACGTTTTGAAAGCGTTAAAATTGGTAAAAGAGCCGGCTATTTCCAGGGGGATCCGTCCCCCTGGTCATGTCGTGTAAGGGTGTGGAGATGAAATGAGAGAGCTTTTTTTGACTGTGGTGGATCGCATCAACCGCCTGTTAAAAGTGATCGTCATCATTTGTTTGGTCATCTCCCTAGTTGCTATAACCTGTCAGGTTCTCTTCCGGTATATCTTCCATCAGCCGTTAAGTTGGACGGAGGAGCTTTCCCGTTACCTGATGATTTGGATTACCTTTCTTGGCGCAAGCTTGGCCGTGCGCTACCAGCGTTTAATTAAACTGGAAATTATCTATATGTTAATTTCAGACCGGGGAAAAAAATGGGTGTTGATTTTAGCCGGGTTTTTATCCTGTTTCTTCTATGCCATTTTGATCGTCTTTGGTTATTTGATTTTAGATACTGTCGTTATGCAACATTCGCCGGCCCTCCATATTTCCATGGCCATCCCGTATGCCGCCATTCCGGTGGGGGGGATTTTAATGCTGGTCAATACGATTGCTTCCTTGATTGACCCGTTCCCCAAGACTGACCAAGGAGTAGATCCCCTATGAATAGCAGTGTAGTCGTTCTTTTTGTTGCCTTTTTGATCCTGTTGGTCTTGTCGGTGCCGATCGCCATCTCGGTAGGCCTTTCGTCGGCCGTGATGGTTTTTCAAGACAAGATCCCCTTCGAAGTGATCGTTCAACGCATGTTTACTTCCATAGACTCCTTTCCCCTTTTGGCCGTTCTCTTTTTCATCTTGGCCGGGAACTTAATGGAGCGGGGAGGAATATCCAGGCGGCTCATCGATTTGGCCTACGCCTTTATCGGGTCCAGAACGGGCGGATTGGGGATGGTGACCATCCTGTCTTCCATGCTTTTTTCCTCCATCTCGGGTTCCGGCCCTGCCACAACGGCGGCCATCGGTTCCATTATGATACCTTCCATGGTGAAAAAGGGATATGATGTTCGTTTTGCTGCGGCCACGCAGGCGGCAGCCGGAGAATTAGGGGTCATTATCCCTCCCAGTCTCACCATGGTCTTGTTTGGCATCGCTACCGGTGTATCCATCGGTGATTTGTTTATTGCTGGCATTATCCCCGGATTGTTAATCGGCTTCAGCTTGATGCTGGTCATGTATATTATTTCCAAAAAGAGAGGGTATTTAGGAGAGGAAAAGCTGACCTGGCCAGAGCGTTTTGCGGCGTTTAAAAGGGCTATTTTGCCTCTTCTGATGCCTCTAATCATTCTGGGGGGGATTTACGGAGGCATTTTTACTCCCACGGAAGCGGCGGTGGTCGCCAGCGTCTACGCTTTAATTTTGGGGGCGTTGGTATACAGAGAACTTAAGTGGAAAGATTTAATCCGCGTATTTTATGAGTCGGCCATTATGAGCGCCGTGATCCTGATCGTGATTTCGGCGGCAGGATTGTTCAGTTGGGTGCTTACCTACAATGGGGTTCCCCAAATGGTGGCGCAGTTTTTTGCCGGGATTTCCGATAATCCCATCGTCTTTCTCTTGCTCATCAACTTGTTCCTTTTTATTGTCGGAATGTTTTTTGACTCTGGAGCGGCCATTATCATTTTGGCGCCCATTTTAACGCCTGCAGCCGTGAGTTTGGGCATCGATCCCGTCCACTTTGGAGTGATCATGATTGTCAACTTGGCAATGGGCATGATTACGCCTCCGATTGGCGTCAACCTGTTTGTAGTTTGTCAGATTGCCAAGATTAATTTGGAATCACTCATCAGACCTCTGCTCTGGTATGTAGGTATGGTGGTGGTTGACATTTTGATCATCAGCTATGTGCCCGAGTTGTCCTTGTGGCTGCCCCAACTTTTGAAATAGGAGACAGAAGGTAATAGGAAATTCCTTTTCATTTTGTGAGGGGTGTGGTAAAAATTTATTAGATCGATCTATCAACTTTTTGTTAAATCGATCTAATAGTTTTTACTAAGGTGGTGATTGGCGCGTGTCGTATCTGGCAGCCCCGTTTATTAACGGTCAATGGCTTTCCAACGAAGGAAGAGAAGTTCGTCCGGTCATCAATCCTTATACCGGAGAAAAAATCGGAGAACAAATTATTTGTACACCGAAAGATGTTGAAGTCGCCCTGCAAGCGACCTACGATGCCAAAAAAAAGGTGGCCGGCATTCCGGCCTACGAGCGGGCGGCCATTTTGAAAAGAGCGGCGGAGCGGATAAGAAGAGAGAAGCAACGTTTGGCCGAGTTGATTTCCATGGAGATCGGCAAGCCTTTAAAAAACACATTGGAAGAGGTGTCCCGCTCCATTGAAACCTTAGAGGCGTCAGGGGAAGAGGCCAAACGGTTATTTGGGGAAACGTTGCCTGGAAATGCTTCCCCGCGGGGCGTTAAGGCCATCGCGTCCACTTATCGGGTGCCGGCAGGCGTTGTAGCTGCCATCACCCCCTTTAATGCCCCCTTAAATCTGATCTGCCATAAAATCGGTCCTTCTTTTGCCGCCGGAAACAGCACGATTTTAAAGCCGGCTCCTCAGGCTCCGCTCATTGCCGCCGAATTGATAAAGCTTCTCTTGGAGGAAGGGTGGCCCAAGGAAGCCATTAACATGGTCTTAGGCGGTGTGGAATGCGGTCAACAAATTGTTAAAGATGAGCGAGTCAACGTGATCTCCTTTACCGGCGGATATGCGGCGGCCCAAAATATCAGCCAATTGGCCGGAATGAAAAAGTTGCTCTTTGAATTGGGAGGCAATGCCGCTACGGTGGTGCACGAAGATGCCGATCTTGAGCGGGCAGCCAAAATGTGTGTGAAAACCGGCTACAGCAATTCGGGCCAAAGCTGTATCTCCGTCCAGAGAATTTATGTCCACCACTCCGTCGCCGAAGCGTTCACCCAGCTGTTGAAGGAAGAAACCTTAAAACTGAAAGTGGGTGATCCCCTCTTGCCCGATACGGATGTTGGAACCCTGGTGGACGAACAAGCGGCCAGTCGGGTGGCGGCTTGGATTGATGAAGCGGTGCAAATGGGGGCCGAATTGGTGTGCGGTGGCCGGAAAAAGGGAGCATGCGTAGAGCCGACCATCTTATTCAACCCGCCCAAACAGAGCAAGGTCGTTTGCCAGGAAGTTTTTGGTCCCGTCGTAGGGGTGATTCCTTATCAGACCATTGAAGAAGCCATTCATGAGGTCAACGATTCGGACTATGGTCTGCAGGCCGGCATTTTTACCAACAGGATGGATGTGGCTTACAAGTACGCCCAGGAAGTGGAAGCAGGGGGCGTGGTCATTAACGGCACCTCCAATTTCCGTCTGGATCACTGGCCGTACGGTGGCGTGAAAAACAGCGGGATGGGCAGAGAGGGTCCCCGTTATGCCATTGAAGAAATGACGGAAACAAAAATGATCGTGACCATCTTGCCGGATTAAGGAAACAGTTGCCGAGAACAGGATGTGACAGAAAGATGTTGGGTTTATACTTGACAAGTCCTAGACAAATGGAATTGAAAGAATTTCCGCCAGCTGTCATATCAGAAGACGATCAAGTGAAAATCAGGCTGATTTACGGAGGGATCTGCGGGTCCGACGTCAGTGTCTATCATGGCACGGTGGCCCACGCTACCTATCCCGTCTGTCCGGGTCATGAATTGATCGGGGAAGTGGTGGAAACAAGCAGCCAAGCCAAAATTGAAGTGGGCAAACGGGTGGTGGTGGTTCCCAATTCATTTTGTGATCAATGCGAGTACTGCCTGAAAGGAAAGCGCAATTTATGCGTGCATAAGCGGTCGTTGGGTGTGAATGCCGATGGCGTTTTTCAGCAGGAACTCGTCGTTTCCTGCAAATATGTGCTGGAAGTACCCGAGAACTTACCCAATGAGAAGGCCGTGCTGATTGAACCGATGGCCGTCGTTGTCCATGCCCTTCAAAAGGTGGAGGTAAAACCGAACACCAAAGTGGCCGTTGTGGGGTGTGGCACGGAAGGGATGTTGGCCATCATCTTAACCCACCATTTGGGAGCGAGCCTGACCGCCATTGATATCAAGGCCCACAAATTGGACAATGTCAGACGCATCGGGAACATCAGGACGGCGCTCCCCTATGAAGTGGGCAACGAGAAATTCGACGTGGTCATCGAGTGTGCGGGTAAAAAAGAGTCGGTGGAACAGGCCGTCAAACTGGTGAAACCGGGCGGTTCTTTGGTGATTGTGGGTTTTGCTCCTCAGGCCACTTTTCCGGTGGTCCAGATCGTCAGAAATGAACTGTCCATTTACGGCTCCATCATCTATCACTTTCCCGACGATTTTCTGCAAAGTATGCAATATTTGGCGACCATCGATTTTGATCCAAAGGTCATTATTTCAAAAGTCTATCATTTTACCGAGTACGAAAAGGCTTATCGCGATGCGTCCTCAGGCGATTTTGGCAAAATCATTTTAGATTTTAGGGGGTATTAACGATGGCGAATACAGCGGCCCATCACCTGGTCAAGTATTTGGAACAGCGGGGAGTGAAGCATATTTTCGGGCTGTGCGGTCACACCAACATTGCCGTGTTGGCCGCGCTGGAGAACAGTTCCATCCGCTTTATCAATACCAGGCATGAACAAATAGCCGCCCACATGGCGGACGGCTATGCCCGCATGACCAAAAAGGCGGCGGTGGTGCTGACCCACGTGGGACCCGGATTGACCAATGCGGCGACCGGGGTGGCCAATGCGGCCCTGGATTCCATCCCCATGGTGGTGATTTCTGGCGATGTTCCGACCCATTATTTCGGCAAACATCCCCATCAGGAGATCAACTTGCATGCGGATGCTTCCCAGCACGAGATCTATCGTCCCTTTGTGAAACGCACCTGGCGGGTAGATCGGGTCGATCTCTTGCCGGAAATTTTGGAAAAGGCTTTTCAGTTGGCCGAATCGGGCAACCCCGGCCCCGTGCTGGTTTCCGTGCCCATGGACATTTTTTCCAAAGAAGTGGAATGGGAACGGTTTGCCAAACAGCTCATGCATACCAAAGAGCTGCATAAACCGACCATCGACCGGGAAACGGCCCAAAAGATTATTCAGATGCTCCTTGAGGCCAAAAATCCCATCATCTATGTGGGTGGCGGAATCCTTTTGGCGGATGCCGCTCCATTGCTCCGTCAGTTGGTGGATCGGTTGTCCATTCCGGTGGCCCATTCCTTGATGGGGAAAGGGGCTCTTCCCGACGACCATCCGTTAACGTTGGGCATGACGGGATTTTGGGGCACGCCGTTTACCAATGAAAAGGTCAAACAGGCAGATTGCATTTTGGCACTGGGCACCCGCTTTGGCGAGACGGACAACAGTTCTTGGGAAGACGAATACACCTTTTCGGTTTCTTCCACCAAGCTGCTCCAGATTGACATCGATCCGTCGGAAATCGGCCGCAACTATCCCGTTCACCTGGGCGTGGTGGCCGATTTGAAACAAGCCTTAACCGTCCTGAATAAGGTCGCCGAGGAAATGGTACCCATTCCCCGGCAAAACAAGGAGTTAATGGAGGAAATCGCCGCCTATCGGAAGCAGTTTAGAGAAAGCAATAAAAAATTTATCGAGGATAACAGCTATCCCATGCAACCTCAGCGCATTCTGGAAGAAGTGCGCCAAGTTTTGCCGAGAGATGCCATCATCACAACAGACGTCGGCTGGAACAAAAACGGTGTGGGGCAACAATTTCCGATTTATGAACCGGGTTCCATCTTGACCCCCGGCGGATATGCCACCATGGGATTTGGCGCCCCGGCGGCCTTGGGAGCGAAGCTGGCTTGCCCCGACCGGAAGGTGGTTTCGCTGGTGGGGGACGGAGGGTTCGGACAAAATCCGTCCTTCTTGGCCACGGCGGCGGAAGAAAATATTCCTGTTGTCTGGGTGGTGATGAACAACTACGCCTACGGCACCATTGCCGGTTTGGAAAAAGCCCATTTCAAAACCACATACGGCACGATGTTTACACGAAACGGCAAGCCCTATTCTCCCGACTTTGCCAGTATTGCCAAAGCATACGGTGTGGAAGGAATAAAAATCGAATCGGCTGAAGAATTTAAGCCGGCGCTGGAAAAAGCGATCCGGTTAGATCAACCGGTGGTCATCGATGTGGCCATGTTGAACAATCCCGTACCGACCGCCGGCCACTGGAACATTATGGATATCTATTCTCCTGGTCAAAAAGTGCATCACGTCTCCACCCACTAAAGCAGATGGGAGGGGTCCGTGTTATGCAAGCCCAGTTTTCCTTAGCCCACCTGACGGCGCTCCCCTATTCGCCGCCTGAATTGGTGGGCTTGGCCCATCGGGCCGGTTACGATTTTGTCAGCCTGCGCATCATTCCCCTGGGATTGCCCGACGAGCCTGATTACAGTTTAACTCAAAATAAAGCCCTGTTGAAAGAAACAAAAAAGGCATTGGATGCAACGGGGGTGAAATTGCTGGATATTGAGGTGGCCCGCATTTATGACGGCCTGGACCCTCAACAGTATCTTCCCGCCTTTGAGGCTGCAGCCGAATTGGGGGGCCGCCATGTTCTGTCCAGCATTTGGACCGATGATCTACCGAAAGCCATCGACTTGTTTGCCCGGGTTTGTGAGTTGGCAAAGCCCTTTGGGTTGACGGTCGAATTGGAGTTCGTGCCCATTGCCAGTATCCATAACTTGGCCGGCGCCCTGCAGGTTTTGCAGGCGGCTAATCAAGAAAATGCGGGATTGTTGATCGATACCCACCATTTCCATCGCGCCCAAGAAAAGGTGGAGGATCTACACAAAGTTCCCCGTCAGTGGTTCCGCTTTGTCCAATTGTGCGATGCACCGGGTGAGATTCCCTCCTCCAAGGAGGAGATGACCCGCATTCTCCGGGAGGAGCGTTTATATGTGGGAGAAGGGGGCATTGATCTGGCCGGCATCATTGTCAATATTCCGGAGGTTCCCTATTCTCTGGAAATCCCCCATGTGAAGCGCTGTCAAACGGAGGGATATGAAGAACATGTGAAGCGCTGTCTTCAGTCTGCCAAAGCATATCTGTCCAAGATAAAAAACGATGTAGAAAAAAGAAGTAGAAATGGAGAGATCCGAAATGACAGCCAAAAATTATGGGCCTTTAACGGGAATTAAAGTACTGGATGTTTCCACCATGATTGCGGCTCCCTTTGGTGCCACCCTGTTGGGGGATTTGGGGGCGGAAGTGATCAAAGTGGAGATGCCGAAAAAAGGGGATACGTTGCGTTCTGTAGGGCCATGGAAAGGGGATGAGCCCTTAAGATGGCCTGGTTTGTCCCGCAACAAAAAATCAGTCACGCTTGATTTGCACCATGAGGAAGGGAAAGCCATTTTTAAACGGCTCGTTTCCCACGTGGATGTATTAATAGAAAACTTTCGTCCTGGCACGTTGGAAAGATGGGGATTGGATTATGAAACTTTGAAACAGGAAAATCCGAAACTGATCATGGTTCGGGTCTCCGGTTACGGGCAAACGGGGCCTTATCGGGAAAAAGCAGGGTTCGGCACTCCATGCACCGCCTTCAGCGGCCATACGTTCATTCAAGGATATCCCGACCGTCCGCCGGTCAGTCCTTCCTACTCTTTGCTGGATTATATTACCGGAGTGTATGTGGCTTTTGCCGCCGTCAGCGCCCTCTATTATTTGGAGAAAAACAACGACAGCGAAGGGCAAGAGGTCGACATCGGGCTATATGAATCCATGTTCCGTTTCCTCGAGTTTCTGGTGGCCGAATATGACCAGTTGGGCAAAGTGAGACAAAGAACCCCCGGATTGGCCGGACATTCCAGCCCTGCCGGGACATACGAGACCAAGGACGGAAAATTTGTGGTGTTGGTGTGCAGCACCGACTCCACTTTCAACCGTCTGGCCCAAGCCATGGAAAGAACGGATATGCTGGAAGATCCCCGTTTTTACACCAACTCGCAGCGGTTAAAACACGACGAGGAAGTGCAAAAAATTGTCTCTTCTTGGATTAAACAACACACCCAAAAGGAACTGTTAGAAAAACTGGATGCTTTTGGGGTGCCGGTCAGCCCCATTTACACCATTGAAGATATTTTTAACGATCCCCATTACAAAGCAAGGGAAAATATCGTGGAGGTCGAGCATCCCCGGTTGGGAAAAATCAAGATTCCCGGCGTCGTACCCAAATTTTCCCGCACGCCGGGCGCCATTCGTCACCGGGCACCCGATTTGGGTGAGCATAACGAAGAAATTTTGGGCGGCATGTTGGGTTTGAGTCAAGAGGAACTGGCCGAACTGAAAGAGAAGGGGGTGATCTAATGAAGCCGTCTCCCAAGCTTCCGACAAAAGTCACCATTTGCGAAGTGGCTCCTCGGGACGGCTTTCAGGCCGAGTCCCAATGGATTCCCACGGAGGATAAGCTCAAAATCATCCGGCTTTTGTGCGAAACGGGGATTCAATCCATGGAGATCACTTCTTTCGTCCATCCTAAAGCGATTCCCCAGCTGAAGGATGCGGAAGAAGTGGTGAGGGGAGCCCAAGACATTACCGGTGTTGCCTTTCGGGCTTTAGTTCCCAATGTGAAGGGAGCCGAACGGGCCGTTTCGGTGGGCATCAAAAAGCTGAAACTGATGCTGTCGGCCACCGATTCCCACAGCTTGGCCAATGCCAACTGCACCACCGAAGAAGCTCTGTCAGGTTTTCCCCCCATCGTCGATCTGGCGGAGCGGCACGGTGTTACGGTGGGCGGATCCATATCCGTTGCTTTCGGATGCCCTTACGAGGGCAAAGTGCCGCCGGAACGAATCAAAACCATTGTCCAGCGTTACGTCGAACTGGGGATACGGGAAATCTCACTGGCAGACACCACCGGCATGGCCAATCCCAAACAGGTGTACGAACTGTTGGGCGAGTTGAAGGCCGCCTTTCCTTCCGTTACCTTTTCCTTGCATCTCCACAATACCAGGGGAATGGCCTTGGCCAACGTTTATGCCGCTTTGGAACAGGGCATTGTTCATTTTGACAGTTCCATCGCCGGTTTGGGAGGGTGTCCCTATGCTCCGGGGGCAACGGGGAACGTGGCCACGGAAGACTTGGTTCATTTCCTGGGTGAAATGGGGATTGAGACGGGGATCGATTTGGATAAAGTGATTCAAGTGGCCAAGACGGTAAAAGAGATGCTGGGACATGATGGGGGAAGCTACATGCTTCAAGCAGGCCCCTGTTCCCAACTTCATGCCAAGCCTGTCGGGCAAAAGAAGTTGGGAGACTAAAAAAGTAATTTCCTAAATAATAAAAAACAAACAAAGTGATCGCCAAGCTTTTTGTCACGATTGATCGGCCCATGATACCGCTCTTTTTTTTTTTTTTTTACAAAAGGCGTTAACCTGTAGACAAAGTTCCTCATGGAGCAGTCTACAGGCTTTTTTTGTCGATATAAAACCAGGAAAATCCTTTCGAGGTGAATGTGGATGTTACGGAAAACCATCACGAAGGACGGTATAGTAACCTTCTTCTCTTTCGACTAATTGGTCCCGCAAGTTACCTTGAAAAGACATCCTGCGGGATATGGCCCGCAGGATGATTCCTTGGCGAAATGATGCGTTCATTGGATGGTTTACCTCTTTAGAATACTTGAAGTTAAAGTTCCAAGGCGGCCACGTAGCCTTCATAAACGGCTTCCTCCAATGTCCGAGGAGCGAGGCAATCGCCGATTTGTTTGACGACGGGGGCAGCTTTTTTGATGGATTCGTACAATTCTACATTCGGCACGCGGCCGTACGACAAGACGACTGTATCCCAGTCAGCAACCGTCGTTTCTTCGTGAGAAAACATGTTTCGCATTACCACTTGTTCATTGCGGATGCCGCCGAAGTCGTGATGAGGGATCATCTTGACGTTAAGCGTGTAGAGCCGCTTGAAATATTCATTGCGCAAATATTGATGGACTTCTTCCCCGACGTGGAGCTTGGCGGTGACCAGCGTGACATCGTGCCCTTTGTCGGCGAGTTCAATGGCAGATTCGATAGCCGGCCAATCTCCTAAATAATCGAAGACGAACACCCGGTGTCCGATGGCTGGTCTTTCTTTAGAAAACAACTCGTCCACTGTCAACAACCGAGGATGATGGTTCCCTTCAACATGGGGGAGATAAGGCCGGGAACCGACGGCCAAGATAATGGCATCGGCTTCCATGGCCGTTAACGTTTCGACACTGGCTCGGGTTCCAAGCATGAGTTGGACGTTGCTTTGTTCCAATCGACGGGTATAGTTATCCAGCATCGACTCTGCTACTTCCCGGCGCATCGGTGCCCGGCGCATGGTTTGCAACAACCCGCCAATGGTCTCCGATTGCTCCAAGACGATCACGTCGTGTCCCCGTTCGGCGGCGGTGACGGCGGCTTGTAAACCAGCAGGGCCGGCGCCGACGATGACGACCCGCTTTTTCGTACTGGTCCGTTCAAGCAGGGGGCGTAACTTCCTTTCTTTTCCTGCTAGGGGGTTTTGTACGCATCCGATGGTCAATCCTTTATGATAATGGCCGATGCACGCCTGGTTGCAACCGAGGCAGGCGGTGATCAAGTGAATGTCTCCCCGCCGGGCCTTGTTCGGCATTTCGGGATCGACGATCAACGGCCGGGTCATCCCGACCACGTCGGCTTGTCCGGCGGCGACGATGCGCTCTGCTTCCGCCGGGTCGACGATACGAGAACCGACAAATACCGGAACGGCACCGGCCATCCGAATTTTGAAGGCGGCGGGAGCGTTGTATCCGTGCTCCATCGGTGATGGGGGCACGATATGGGTTGACCCGGCGTACGTGCTGGAATCTCCAGACGTCACATTGATGAAGTCGATTCGCACTTTTTCCACCAAGTATTCGACAATGTCCAGCGCGTCTTTCACGGTTAATCCGTCCATCGTTTTTTCATCGGCGCTCATGCGGATGCCTACTGTGAAATCGTCCCCGACCGTCTCCCAAATCCGTTGGATCACTTCGACGATAAAGCGCATGCGGTTTTCAAAAGTTCCGCCGTACTCATCGGTACGCCGGTTCACATATTTCAGAGTGAACTGGTCAAGAAGATAACCTTCGTGGACTGCATGAACTTCAACTCCGTCCACCCCGGCCTCTTTGAGAAGCCTGGCGCTTTCGGCAAACGAATCGATAATCTGCTGTATCT
>PKQY01000087.1 GCA_017577895.1 Bacillota bacterium | reverse complement strand
GCATTCAACGGCACGAGCCAAAGCAAAAATTCCTCGAAGGTGATGGCCGACAACAACCGGGCAATCCAATCCCACACCTTCAAAAAATGAAACAGTATCACCAATAGCACCAAAATCGCGAAAAAGGCGAAAAGGCCCAATCGGCCGTACCGATAGTACAAACAGCTGAAGAAATGGCCCTGCGTCAACATGGTGAGCGCCACAATGAAATGAAACCAAAGCAAAAACCAAACCGACGGCTCGCTTTCGATAGGCAGCGTGAAAATTTTGACTCGCCCGCCCGTCAGCATGTTCCCAAATACGTTTTCAATGCCGTACATGATCATGTAAATCACCGACAGCGCCACACACGCCAACACATAATGTAGCATCGTGGCCAGATAATAGTCTTTTCGCGGAACACTCCACCCCAGCGCCACGGGAAAAGTGCTCTGGACGGTCATCACGCCGCCTGCAAAAGCAAACCCATAAACGGCCATCCATCCGCTGAACATCACCATGCCGTCGCCGTAAAACCATATGAGGAGGCAAAAAATCAACTCGAAGCCGATAAGCGTCGACCAAAAAATGGCAAAGGCATAACGCGTGTCCATCCAATGCAACCGCAACACGGCCGCCAAGTTATTGCTCATGGTCCTTCCCCCTCTTTTCCGTTCTTTTCCGTCAAATAGACGAACAACTGTTGTAAGGACAACGTCCCAAAAACAAGCCCCTCCGCTTCCGCCTGCCGGCGCTCTTCCGGCGGACACGTCCCGTAAATGGCCGCCGTCATATGGGCCCCCAAGGTTTCGGTGTGCAGCACCCGTTTGTCGGCGGCAAACCGCTTTACCCCATCGATGGTGCCGCTGACGGTATATGCCGATTGCCGCAACTGCTCCGCGTCCTCATCGACCAGCAGTCGGCCGTCATGCAGGATCAACACGTGTTCAAACAACTTGCTCACTTCGTCAATCAGGTGTGTCGACAAAATAATCGTCCGGGGATGTTCCGCATAATCGCGCAAAAGACGTTCATAGAACAAATGTCTCCCGGCCGCATCCAGCCCTAAATACGGCTCATCAAACAACGTGATGGGCGCCCGCGACGCCAGTCCGATAATGATCCCCAAGGCGGACTCCATCCCCCGGGACAACTGCTTGATTCTCCGTCGGGCCGGCAACCGGAACGCTTCCATCAACTCCGCCGCCAGCGCTTCATTCCAATGGGGGAAAAACATTTGAGCCAATTTCAGCGTCTGATGCACGGTCAAATGTTTGATGTACTGCTGACCTTCCTTGACAAAACAGATGCGCTTTAACACGTCCCGGTTTTCAAACGGCCTTTGTCCATCGATGAGGATTTCCCCGGCGGTGGGCACCAATTGCCCGGTCAACAGGTGCATCAACGTCGTCTTTCCCGCGCCGTTGCGGCCCAACACGCCGTAAATTTTCCCCTCTTCCAGGGCAAAGCTGATATCCTTTACCGCCTCCACGCCCCGATACCGTTTCGTCACGTGACGGCAGACGATTTGGGCAGTCATCATCCGTTCCCCCTTTCATTCTCAGGCCCGCTCCGTTGAATCATGGCGATGATGTCTTCTTTGCTGAATCCCAGCTTGGCTGCTTCTTGCAACAGCCCCAACACGTACTTTTCGTAAAATTGTTGCCGGCGTTTTTCCAGCAACTTCTCGCGCGCTCCCTCCGCCACAAACATGCCGATACCCCTTTTCTTGTACAGAATGCCTTCATCCACCAGCCGATGAATCCCCTTGGCCGCCGTGGCCGGGTTGATCTGATAAAAGGCCGCAAACTGGTTTGTCGAAGGGATTTGTTCGCCTTCCCGAATGTGGCCTTCGATGATGTCGTTTTCGATGCGTTCGGCAATTTGCAGAAAAATCGGCTTGCCGTCTTCCAGCGACCAGGTCACGTCAATCGCACCACCTCATTGGTTCATTACTATTGTAATGAAGTATATACTTGAATAACCAACAAAGCAAGGGGAGCAAAAATGTTCCACAAGGAACAATTTACTGACTAGACAAAATAAAAAATCCCTTGAAACGTGCCGATGGCACGTCTCAAGGGATGAGCGCATGCGTGATGCATGTCTCGAAGAATCGGTGCAACACGGCTATGGATCCGACGGACCGATGACGACCGGTTCCAACTGAGCTTCCTCTTCCGGAGTAAACACCCGGGAGCGGATGATAAAACGGACGCCCAAGGGAATCTCCAGGGAAAAAGATGCGCCCCGGCCTTCTGTGACGTCGACGATGAGCTGGGTATGTTTCCAATATTCGAACTGCGGGCCGGACATGTAAAATGGACATCCATGTATTTCTCCCAGCTTGACGTCGCTCGAGCCGATGCGAAACGTTCCCCGTTTGTAACACATGGGCGCGGAACCGTCGCAACAGCCGCCGCTCTGGAAAAACATCAGTTCCCCATGTTCAGCCCGTAACCGGTCGATCACTTCTTTCGCTCTATCGGTGACCAACACCCGTTTAACCGACGACATCCCCCTCCTCCTCCCATCTCATCATGGCCCCATCATCGGTTAGAACAGACCGACGGGTGCTTTGTTGTATGAGATGAGCATATTCTTCGTCTGTTGATAATGTTCCAACATCATTTTGTGCGTCTCGCGGCCGATGCCCGACTGTTTGTATCCGCCAAAGGCCGCATGCGCCGGGTACAGGTGGTAGCAGTTGACCCAGACGCGCCCGGCTTGAATCTTGCGGGCGATCTGATACGCCTGATGGACATCCCGCGTCCATACACCGGCGCCCAACCCGTAAATCGTGTCGTTGGCGATCTCGATCAAATCGTTTTCGTCCTTGAACGTCGTGACGGAGACGACGGGACCGAAGATTTCTTCTTGGAAAATTCGCATTTTGTTGTGCCCTTTCAACACGGTCGGCTTAATGTAATAGCCGTTGGGATATTTCGGGTTGTGGTACGGCGTGCCGCCCGCCAGCACTTCCGCGCCTTCCTTCTTGCCGATGTCGATGTAGCTGAGAATTTTTTCGTACTGGTCTTTGGACGCCTGCGCACCCATCATGGTGGACGGATCGAGCGGATCGCCGAGACGAATCTGTTCCACCCGCTTTAATGCCCTTTCCATGAATTCGTCGTAAATCGACTCCTGAATGAGCGCCCGGGACGGGCAGGTGCACACTTCGCCCTGGTTGAGCGCGAACATGGTAAACCCTTCCAGAGCCTTTTCCAGGAACTCGTCGTCTTCCCGCATGACGCTTTCGGTGAAGATGTTGGGCGATTTGCCCCCCAGCTCCAGCGTCACCGGCGTGATGTTTTCGGAGGCAAATTGCATGATCAGGCGGCCGGTGGTCGTCTCACCCGTAAAGGCGAGCTTGCCCACCCGCGGCGACGTGGCCAAGGGCTGCCCCGCTTCCGGCCCGAAGCCGTTGACGATGTTCAGCACCCCCGGCGGCAGCAGATCGCCGATGAGCTCCGCGAACAACATGATGGTGGCGGGCGTCTGTTCCGCCGGCTTCAGGACGACGCAGTTGCCGGCCGCCAGCGCCGGGGCCAGCTTCCAGGCGGCCATCAGCAGCGGAAAGTTCCACGGAATAATCTGCCCGACGACGCCGATGGGCTCTTTGATGTGCATGGAGAGCGTCTGGGCGTCAATCTCCGACACCGTGCCTTCCTCGCCGCGGATGACGCCGGCAAAATAACGGAAATGATCGATGGCCAAAGGCAAATCGGCCGCCAGCGTTTCCCGGATCGGTTTGCCGTTGTCCCACGTCTCGGAAAGGGCGAATTTTTCCAGGTTTTCTTCCAACCGGTCGGCAATTTTCAACAAAATGCGGCTCCGTTCGGCAACCGGCGTGTTGGCCCATTTTTCCTTGGCCTGATGGGCCTTGTCCAACGCCAGCTCGATGTCTTCCTTCTGCGAACGGGCCACCTTCGTGAACACTTCGCCGTTGACCGGCGACGGGTTCTCGAAGTATTCGCCGTTCAGCGGCGCCACCCACTCGCCGCCGATGAAGTTGTCGTACTTGTCCCGATATTGCACCGGGCTGCC
>PKQY01000086.1 GCA_017577895.1 Bacillota bacterium | reverse complement strand
AGGCGCAACAACGTACTTTTGCCGCACCCGCTGGGACCCATAACGACGAAAAATTCACCTTCGTATACCGTCAGGTTGATACGGCACAAAATGTCTTGTCGGCCGTACACCAAGGTCAAATCGGAAATGGCAATTTTTTCGCGTTTTTCGCGCAACGGAACGGGGGTTTGCGCCCGTTCTTTCACGACAGCTTCCATCGGCGCTCCCTCCTTTCACCCCTCACACTTTTCACCCCCTCACACCGGGGCCGCATCTTGGGCCAGCCAATCCCGAAAGACTTCCTCCTGGTGCTCGCCCAGTTTTGGCGGGTGTCGGTAAACCGAAAACGTAAAGTGGCGCATGAGAACCGGAAATCCGACGTTGGGCGTGGTCACCCCATTGGGCAGGCGCACTTCGCCGATGAGCCCCATGCCCAATACGTGAGGGTCGTGTAAAATGTCGTGAAAATCGTTGACCGGGGCACAAGGCACGCCCCGCTCGTCCAGTTCCCGGAGCCACTCGTCGGCGGTCCTCGTGGCGAAAATCGGCTGCAAAATCGCCGTCAGTTCTTTTTGGTTTTTCGCCCGCGCCACTTGCGTGGCAAACCGTTCGTCATCGATCAGTTCGGGGCGGCCGGCGACTTCGCAGACACTGCGCCACAACTTGTCATTTCCCGCCGCCAGGACAAACATCCGGTCTTTAGCCATGTATCCTTGATAGGGCGCATTGCGGGGATGGGCAGTACCGAGGCGTCGGGGCGCTCGGCCGGTGCCGTAATATTCGCTCGTTTGCAGGGCGGAAATGCCGAGCAAACTCCCCAACATGGAACAGTCGATATACGTGCCTTGTCCGCTACGTTCCGCCTGCCGGACCGCCGCCACAATGGTGTAGGCCGCATACAACCCGGCGACAAAATCCGCCACCGGCACGCCGCACTTGACCGGCGGCCCCTCTTCCTCGCCGGTCACGCTCATCAATCCGCTGATGGCCTGAATGGTCACGTCAAAGGCGCCTTTTTGGGCATACGGGCCCGTTTGCCCGTAACCCGAAATGGAACAGTACACCAGGCGCGGATTGATCTCCCGCAAGTCGTCATATCCTAAGCCGAGGCGGCGCAACACGCCCGGCCGGTAATTTTCCAGCAGCACATCCGCTTTGGCGCACAACTGTTTCAAACGTTCCCGCTGCTGGGGGTCTTTCAAATCGATGGCGATGCTCCGTTTGTTCCGGTTCAACGAAGCGAAATTGCCGCTGTACACTTCGCCGTCCTCGTTGGCCAACAGCGGCGGCCAGCCCCGCATGCCGTCTCCACCTTGCGGATGTTCCACCTTTACCACATCGGCGCCCAGGTCGGCCAACAACATGCCCGCAAAAGGCCCGGCGGCAATTTGTCCGATTTCAATGACCTTCAAACCCGCCAAAGGCGCGCCGGTCAAGGGGGCTATGTCCTTCTCCTGTCCCATGCCTGCCATCCCTCCAAAGCGACCGACTTTCTGTGACGCCCTTACGGCATCCACACCCGTTCGTTCACGTCTTTTTTCATTGGGCGACCTTCTCCTGCCGTTGTTGTTGCCGCAATCTTTCCCTGACCCGCGGAATGACCTCCCGGCCCACCGCCTCGATGACTTCCAAATGCGGGAAACCGCGCAACAACACTTTGTCAAAGCCCAGTTGGACGTATTCCACGATGCGATCGGCCACTTGATCCGGCGTTCCCACCAAGGCGATGGAATTGCCGCTCAGCACTTGCGTCAAGCCGGCCCAAAGGTTGGGGCCAATCCGAAACTGCCGATCCCGTGACGACTGCATCAACCGGTGCAGCCGTTTCATGCCGACCGAGTCCGAATGGCGGCTTTCCTCATCTTTGAGTTGGATCGTATTCGGATCCGCTCGGCTGATTAATTCCTCGGCATTGGCCCAAGCCTGCTCTTCCGTTTCCCCCAAGACGACTTGGAAAGAAACGCTGTAACTCAACCGGCGGTTGTGCTGCGCCGCCAGCGCTTTCATCTCGTCGATCCGCTCTTTCGTCAACTCCGGCGTCTCGCCCCACATCATATACACGTCGGCTTCTTCGGCCGCCACTTTTTTGGCTACTTCCGAAGCGCCGCCGAAATAAATTTCCGGCACGGGGCGGTGATATTGTTTCAACGGCAGCGACGCGTTTTTCAGGCGATAAAACTCGCCTTCGTGATCGAAGCCGTCTTCCAGCAACAGCCGTTTGAACACTTGGATAAACTCTTTCGTCCGGCGGTAACGGGCATCGTGGTCCAGGAAATCGCCGTCACTGGCTTGTTCCGCCGGCGAACCGCCGGTGACGAAGTTGGCCCGCACGCGGCCGCCCGACCAGTAATCGAGTGTCACATATTGCCGGGCAAAGAGGGCCGGAGCGGTAAAGCCCGGCCGGACGGCAAACAACAGCTTGATCCGTTCGGTGAAATGGATCAGCGACGACGCCACCACCAGCGGGTCCAGGCAATTGCCGCCGGTCGGCAACAACAGAGTGGAAAAACCGCCTTTTTCCGCCGCCTGGGCAATGCGCTTGATATACTCCAAGGTGGGTATCCGTTCGGCGCTGGCGGTCCAGCCGACGATCTTCTGCGAGTTGTAATTGCCGACCCCGACATACTGGCCGTCACCGGAAGTCGGCGCCATGGTAATGAATTCGACCATTGTCTTTCCCTCCTCGACAGTGCCATTCATGCCCGTTTAATCCCGTTGCTCCACCAACGCCGCGATCCGTTGCACGTCTCCGTCGGTGACCGCTTCATACACGTTCCCGTTGCCGATCTCCACCACCGGCACATGCCGTATACCGTACTTCAATTCCAGCACGTCCCGCAAGTAATCTCGGCCTTCCACGTCCACGTTTTCGTACGCATATCCTTTTTCCTCGAGGAATGCTTTCACTTCTTGGCATGCGCGGCAGCCTTGCCGGCTCCACAACACGATTTTTTGTGCTCCAGCCATGATCGATCTCCTCCCTCTCGTTTAGACGTGTTGATAGTTCGGATTCCATGCCAGGAATCGCCGTTCCAGCCAGCGGGCCGATGCGTCGGCCAGCTTGCCGAACAGCGCGTAGAGCAAAATGCTCAACAACACGACGTCGGTCTGCATGAATTCCCGCGCGTTCATGGCCATGTAACCGATGCCCGCGTCGGCGGAAATGGTTTCGGCGACAATCAGCGTGAGCCACATGATGCCCAAGGCGTAGCGGACGCCGACCAAAATCGAGGGCAGCGCTCCCGGCAAGACCACTTGCCAAAACAGCGCCCACGAGCGCAAGCCGTACACGCGGCCCATTTCCAACAGCCCTTGGTTCACCGAGCGAATGCCGTGCAGAGTGTTGACGTAAACGGGAAACAATACCCCGATGGCCACCAGAAACACTTTGGCCTCTTCCCCGATGCCGAACCAAAGAATGACCAGCGGAATCATGGCAAGATGGGGAATATTCCGGATCATTTGAATGGTGGTGTCCAAGAGCCGCTCAAAAACGGGAAACAGCCCGTTGGCCAATCCCAGGACAAAACCGAGGCTGCCGCCGATGAGAAAACCGATGAGCGCCCGTTGGAAACTGACCAACAAATGTTTGAACAACTCCCCGGTCGTCGTCAATTCCCAAGCCGCTTTCAACACCTCGGTGGGCGCCGGCAAGATTTTGCTGGACAGAATACCGACGACGCTCGACAGTTGCCAAACTCCCAGCACCAACACCGGCAACAACCAGGGAACGAGTTTTTTGCTCATCCGATGCGCTCCTTTCGTTCCGGCAAGTGTTCATTGGCCACCACTTCGCCCCGGATGGCCCAAGGCGTTCTCACCCCGCTTTCTTCTCCCGCTGACAACAGCGGAAAGAGCAGTTCGGCCGTCCGGTACGCTTCCTCCAAATGGGGGTAACCGGACAAAATGAACGTCTCGATGCCCAGTTGGGCGTATTCCCGGATGCGGGCAGCCACCGTTTGGGCACTGCCCACCAAGGCCGTCCCTGCGCCGCTCCGCACCAAACCGATGCCGGCCCATAAATTCGGGCTGATTTCCAAGGCCTCGCGGTTCCCCCGATGGAGCGCCACCATCCGTTGCTGCCCGACCGAATCGTACCGGGTCAGCACCTTTTGCGCTTTGGCGATGGTGTCCTCGTCCACATAGCGGATCAAGCGCCGGGCATCCGCCCACGCTTCCTCGTCGGTTTCCCGGACAATGACGTGGAGGCGAATGCCGAACCGCAAGGTTCTTCCCGCCGCTTGCGTCAACGCCTGCAGCCGTTGAATTTTTTCCGCCACTTGTTGCGGCGGCTCGCCCCATGTCAAATACACATCGGCGTGCTTGGCCGCCACTGGCAGCGCCGCCGCCG
>PKQY01000085.1 GCA_017577895.1 Bacillota bacterium | reverse complement strand
TCAGGGCTCCGAAACCGGTCCGTTGGAGGGTGGTCCATTTTTATGGTGAATGAATCGTTTCCGCCATCGGTTGAATGTCGTCGATTTCGTTGAACTGTAAGTGGTGAAGGCACTTCTGATCGTCGTCGTACACCAGGACGCGGCGCTGTTGGGTGTCCACTTGCAGCAGCCGCCCGAACACCGTCCGTCTTCCCTTTTTCCGTTGGACAATCGTCACACAGAGCAATTGTTGGTTTTCAATCCACGCGGAGAACGGCCAATTCATCGCAAATCCCTGCTTGATGGGAAAAAACGATCCCTTTGTGTTGAAAAATGCGCTTTGACAAACACAAGCATAATACGGAAATGTATCCCATTTCAAGAACCTAATTCCATCTTCTACAGTCTTTCTCCACTGAAATTTCGCTCTTATCCCCAAAAAACGCCGTAATCTTGCCGATCATCTGAAGAAAACCTTTGCAGATGGACAAAAAAGTATTTTTGTTTCCGGTTTTGATGTGGGGCACAAAAAAAGGGCTGTGTCCATCGACCAGCCCCTTATATTTTTTATGCTTGTCCCACAAGTTCGCCCTCGGTCAACTGCAATACTTGTGCAGTAGAAGTTTGAATTTCTTTCAACAAATCGGGATGTTCCAGCAGCGACAAGCCGTAGGAAGGAATCATTTCTTTGATTTTTGGCTGCCACGCCTTCATTTCTTTCGGGAAGCATCGTTCCAGCACTTCCAGCATGACATACACGGCCGTCGACGCCCCTGGTGATGCACCCAGCAAGGCAGCGACCGAACCGTCGGCGGACGTCACCACTTCCGTACCGAATTGCAACGTGCCCCGGCCGCCTTCCTTCGTATCTTTGATCACTTGCACCCGTTGCCCGGCCACGATCACTTCCCAGTCTTCGCCCCGGGCCGTCGGCACAAACTCCCGCAATTCGTCCACGCGCTGCTCGAACGTCAACATCAACTGTTGGATGAGATATTTGGTCAACGCCATCTCTTTAACGCCAGCGGCCAACATGGTTAAAATGTTGTACGCATTGATGGACCGGAACAGGTCGAAATAGGAACCGGTTTTCAAAAACTTGGGCGAAAAACCGGCAAACGGACCAAAAAGCAGCGATTTTTTGCCTTCAATGTAACGAGTGTCCAAATGGGGCACCGACATGGGCGGCGCACCGACTTTGGCTTTTCCGTACACTTTGGCGTGATGTTTGGCAATGATTTCCGGATTTTTACACACCATGAACAACCCGCTGACGGGGAATCCGCCGATGTGACGGGCTTCCGGAATGCCGGTTTTTTGCAGCAACGGCAAGCTGCCGCCGCCCGCACCGATAAACACGAATTTGGCCGCATGTTGTTCCTCTTGGCCGCTGTCCAAATCTTTCACTTTCACGATCCAGGAGTTGTCGGGCCCCCGTTGCAAATCCCGGACGCGATGCTTGTAGTGAATTTCCACGTGTTGCCGTTGCAAGTGTTCAAACAACATGCGGGTTAACGCACCGAAGTTCACGTCGGTTCCCGAGTCGATTTTCGTAGCCGCAATCGGTTCTTTGACGATGCGGCCTTCCATCATCAGCGGAAACCATTCGGCCAATCGTTTCGGATCATCGGAAAATTGCATGCCTTCAAACAGCGGCAGAGCGGACATCAATTCATGCCGTTTTTTCAAAAAGGCGACGTTCTTTTCCCCCTGGACGAAGCTCACGTGCGGAATGGGCATGATAAACGACTTTGGATCTTTGATGAGCCCGCGGTTGACCAGATAAGCCCAAAACTGTTTGGAGATCTGGAACTGTTCGTTCACTTTGATGGCCTTGGTGAGATCGGTCGTTCCGTCGGGCTTTTCCGGCGTGTAGTTCAACTCGCACAGTGCAGCATGGCCCGTTCCTGCGTTGTTCCATTCGTTGGAGCTTTCTTCGGCCGGGTTGGCCAGCTTTTCAAACACCTTGATTTCCCAGTCCGGTGCCAGCTCTTTCAGCAACGTTCCCAGCGTCGCACTCATGATACCGGCACCGATTAAGATGACATCGGTTTTGTTTGGTACACTCATGCTGAACCCTTCCCTCTCCCCTAAACTGCAGAAACCCCCTGTCGACGGCACGAAAAAAGAAGGTTCCTGTTTCGGACATCCCTTCTGTCTGCAACAAACCTTTCCGTTTCACAAACTCTCAACATTGTTTATGATAACGAAATTTCTTAGTTTCGACTACCCATGAAATGCTGGATCGCAGGAAACATTTTCCGGTTTCAAATGGTACAGGCAAAACGGAAAGTTACCTTGTTCCTTTTCGGGACCAAAGTATACGCACTTTTTGTAAAAACGCCTATTTGTGGTAAGTTTCCCCCCGCAGAATCTTGAACGCCCGGTACAACTGCTCCAGCACCATCAAACGCATCAACTGGTGGGGAAACGTAAGGCGCGAGAACGACCACAACAAATCAGCCCGCTCCCGCACCTGTTCAGACAGGCCGAGGGAGCCGCCGATAACGACATACCAATGGCTGGTGCCATACGTGGCCCAATGGCCCAAAAGGGACGCGACTTCCTCGGAACTGAACTGTTTTCCGCGCAAATCGAGCACGATGACTTTGGTCGCCGGCGACGGCGCCGGCAGCCGTTGCAAGAGGCGCCGCCCTTCCCGCTCCCGCACTTGCGCTTCTTCCGCCGCCGACAGCCGCTCCGGCGCTTTTTCTTCCTTCACTTCCACGATCTCGACCGAAGCATACGGCCGCAGGCGTTTGACGTAGTCGTCGATGCCTTGCTGCACATACTTTTCTTTAATCGTCCCCACGGCGACGACGGTGATTTTCATCGCGCCCCATCCCCAGTTTTTAACACGTCTCCGTTCAACGGCTTCGGTGCCGGTGGAAACGCCAAATCTGTCCTCCACCAACGTCCTCTGCCCATTATACCACAGGCCGAACGAAATGCTGTTTGCCGTATCCCCTCACATCTCAGGCATCGCTGTCAGACGCACGACCGTTTCGTTCTGTTCCATCCCGCGCCAGAATGTCACCCGCACCGCATCGCCCGGCTCGGTTTTCGTATACAAATAGCGGCGCAAGTCGGCGGCCGATTCAATGGCCTGTCCGTCCAAACCGACGATAACATCCATGGGAACAAGCCCTGCCTGACTGGCAGGCGGTTCGACATCCAAGACGACCACGCCGGACACGACTTCCGGGGGCAATTGCAATATGCTTTGCAGTTGCTCCATCGGAATGGCCTGTAAATTTTTCGGCGTCACGCCCATGTATGACCGCTGGATGCTCCCCCGCTCTTCCAACTGCCGGATGATCGACAAGGCATCATTGACCGGAATGGCAAAACCCATCCCTTCGATGCCGGCCTCGGAAATTTTCATGCTGTTGATCCCGATCACTTCCCCCCGCGAGTTCACCAGAGCACCGCCGCTGTTGCCGGGGTTGATGGCCGCATCGGTCTGGATCGTCTCCAGTTCCCACTCCGCCTCGCCGTCACCGTCAAAGTCCAACGGGATGGAGCGATTGGTGGCGCTGATGACGCCGGCGGTGACAGTTTGCGAGAAATCGAGGCCCAAGGGATTGCCGATGGCAATGGCCAACTGGCCCGGCACTAACCGATCCGAATCGCCGAACCTCGCCACCCCTTTGGCAAAGGCGGCGTCGATGGCCAGAACCGCCAAATCCGTCAATGGATCGGCCCCGACGACCCTCGCCACGGTCCGCTCCCCTAAACCGCACACCACTTCGACCCGGTTGGCGCCGGCAATGACATGGTGATTGGTCACGATATAGGCCACATCCCCTTGCACGTCATAAATGACGCCCGAGCCGGTCCCGGCTTCGACCAATGCGGCGGACCGCGTCATGGCATCACCGGTCCGTTGCAAATTGACGACGCCCACGACCGCCGCCTGCACCGCTTCCACCGCCCGAACCATGTCCTTCTCCTGGCGGTGCAACCCTTGCCCCGTTTGGGACAACGGGCGGCCATGGGCTCCCCGCCGAAGGCCGTCGGCCAAGCCGACCGGATCGCTGTTGTCACTCCCCTCTTGCCGGATGGGCCGAAACAGCCCCTCTCCGGCCATGCCGCGCTCGCCCGTTGTTTCCCCTTCATCAACCACCGCCGGCATCGCGATCAAGCCCAACAACGCAGCGAGGACGACGCTGGACCAAACGGTCACATAGCGCCGACTGACCAGCCGGGGCCGGCGTTGCCGGGATTCGTCCGTCCTACGTTCGTTCGCCATCTCGTCCACCTCCGTTCCCGCACATGGCCGTTTTATGTCCGTTTCTTTATGCCCTATCAAAACCCAATGGACCTGTGGATAGACCCGTCTCATCACGGGCCACTGGCGC
>PKQY01000084.1 GCA_017577895.1 Bacillota bacterium | reverse complement strand
CCGGGCTGTCGGGTGCGGCATCCGCGGCTTCCGGCGAAGCGAGGGCCTCTTGGACCGTCCGTTCCCCAAAGGGATTTTCATCCGCCGCCCCGACCACAGGGGCCCCCGGCCACAGCAACGTCAATACCCAAAGGATGACAACGACGCGTATCATATCCATCCTTCTAACTGGCTTCGCCAAGAATTTTCTTCACGGCTTCAACGACCCGTTCCTCCTGAAACGGCTTGACAATAAAGTCTTTGGCGCCGCTTTGGATCGCTTCGATGACCATGCCCTGTTGTCCCATGGCCGAACACATGACTACCTGGGCATTCGGATCGAAGCTGCGGATGGCACGCAACGCCGTAACCCCGTCCATTTCCGGCATGGTGATGTCCATTGTGACCAAATCCGGCCTTGTTTCTTTGTACTTTTCCACCGCCACCGCACCGTTTTCCGCTTCTGCGACCACTTCATAACCGTGGCGCGTCAAAATATCTTTTAACATCATCCGCATAAAGGCAGCATCATCGACAATCATGATGCGACCGGACATGGACAATCCCTCCTGTCAAACCTCATGACTTTCCAACTTTGTTTGATAAATGATTATTATAGACGCTTCAGACGTTCGCGCGGGTCGAGAATGTTCGTAATCCGAACCCCAAAATTTTCATCGATGACGACCACTTCGCCGTGGGCAATCAACTTTTGGTTGACGAAAATGTCCACCGGCTCGCCGGCCAGTTTGTCCAATTCGATGACCGAGCCTGGCGACAATTCCAAAATGTCCTTGATGGTTTTTTTCGCCCGCCCCAGTTCCACCGAAATTTGCAGCGGAATGTCCAGCAACAAATCGAGATTTTGCACTTCGCCGCTGGTCTTTTGCTCAAACAGCGGCGTAAATTCCGGCTTTTGCACCGACACGTGCATGTTGCTCTGCGGCGGAGGCGTCGGTGCTCCATATGCCGGACCGGATGTCCCGTAGGCCGGTGCTGAGGCCATCGCCGGCTGAGCGGCCGATGTTGGCGTTGCAGAAATTGTGGAAGCATCCGTAGTATACGATTGGGTGCCTCCGGAGCCGGCTCCGGCGGCTGGTGCGGCATACGCCGATGAACCCAACGGTTCCGCTTGTTGCGGCGCCGCTGCCGACTGGGGAGACGGCTGTGTCGTTTGGGAAGTTGGCGACGGATCGGCACTCGTGCCGGAAAGCAACAGCGAGACCATTTCCTTGGCAAAACTCAACGGAAGCAAGAGCATGATGGTCGAATCGATGAGGTCCCCGACCCGCAGATTGAAGCCGATGCGGACGACCCAATCTTCCAAATGCAACTGGTCGCCTTCCAATTGGATGTTGACGATCCGCGCCCGGGGCGGTGAAATGTTGACGACACGCTGATACATGGAAGCCATGGCTGTCGCCGCCGAACCCATCATCTGGTTCATGGCCTCTTGCACGGCACTGAGGTGCAAGTCAGTCAACTCTTCGTCCTCGCCCACTTGACCGTCGCCGCCCATCATGATATTGGCGATGATCAACGCGTCGCGAATTTTGAGGACCATCAAGTTGTTGCCTACGAGCCCCTCGGTAAATTCGACTTCCAAGACGACGTAAGGAATGTTAAATTCTTCCAACAACTCTTCCTTGCTCAAGACACTGACCCGGGGCGTGGTGATCTCCACCCGTTGCGATAATATGGTGGACAAGGCCGTGGCCGACGAACCGTACGAGATGTTCCCGATCTCTCCCAGCGCGTCTTTTTCCACTTCCGTCAGTTGCATGTCCGCGCTCTGGCCACGATCCTCTGTCGCCTCCCCCGAGCGGCTCAGCAAGGCATCAATTTCTTCTTGCGACAAAATGCCATCATTGCTCATGCACGTTTCCTCCTGACCGCTGTATATCGACGATTTGCACGCCCATATGCTGGTTCACCGTCCCAGGGTTGCCGTAAAACTTCACTTCGCCATCGACTTTCACACGCAACGGTTTGTGTATCGACTGATCCAGCGGGATCACATCCCCAGGAGAAATGCCCAGCAATTCTCGAACCGTCAGCGCCACTCTTCCCAGTTCGACGATGACTTCCACTTCGGTGTTCAACAGTTGCTGACGAATCGTCTTTTTGTCATCTTCCCGATACCGCTGTTGATGGACCAAAAAGTAATGGGAAGACAGGCGTTCGATCACCGGTTCCAGGGCGATATGGGGAATGCACAAATTCATAAATCCTTTCACATCGCCGAGAACGACGCTAAAGGCGCTGACGACGACGGTTTCATTGGCCGAAACCAGTTGTAAAAATTGCGGGCTGTACTCGACCGTATCCAACCGGGGCGAAAGCTGCGTGACGTTGGCCCACGCTTCGCGAAAATGTTCAAACGACTGGGTGAAAAGCCGTTCCAGCAACAGCCGATCGATCTCGGTGTAGTTGAAGTTGGTGTGCTTGCTGAATCCTTGACCGCCCAACAGCCGGTCGAGCATCGCGTACGAGATGGCGGGCGGCACTTCCAAGACCATCCGCCCTTGCAACGGTTCGGCCTGAAAGACAAACAACAACGTCTGGCTCGGGATGGAACGGATAAACTCCTCATAGGGCAACTGCTCGACCGTTTCCAGTTTGACGTCGACAAAGGCCCGCAGGCGGGCGCTGAAGTAGGAACTGAGCAAACGGGCGTAACTTTCATTGATGCGCACCAGGGAGCGTATTTGCTCCTTGGACAAGCGGAGCGCCCGTTTGAAGTCATAGACTTTGACCTGGGATTTTTCTCCTTTTAACTCATCGGCGTCCATCTCGCCGGAAGTCAGGGCAGCCAACAATTTATCAATTTCCGCTTGGGAAAGTACTTCCGACAACGTGCGACCGCCCCTTCCTACTGAACAATCTGCTGGACCGTGTACACTTCAACCACTTTGCCGGTTTGCATGAACTGGTTCAGCCGTTGCTGCAAAGCCTCCCGCAGTTTCCGGGAGCTTTCCGAGCTCAGCAAGTCCTCTTTCGTCTGGTCCTGCAACAAAGAAATGATGGCATCTTTCACTTGATGCGAGCGCAACTCCAATTCGGACACGGCTTTTTTGTTCTCCAACTGGAAGGCGTACTGCACCAACACCAAATTGCCGGTTTTGAGATTGGTACGAATTTCCGGTGACGTCCAGAGTACTTGCTGGAGTTCTTCCGCGCTCAACCCTTGGGCCGTTGCGCTGCCCGGGATGCGGCTTTCGCCCGCTTGCGGCAAGCCGTAGGCAAACAGCAGGATCACCCCGGCAGCGATGATCAGAAGAAACACGGTGATCAACACGAGTAAAACCATGCGTAACTTAGCCATCGGCAACCTCCGTACTCTGTCTGACGGTGACGGCGGTCAGCCCGATCTGCCGGTAAAAGGCCGTGACCCGCTCCGCCACTTCGTCCATCGTTTCCCGGACAACGAACTTTTTGCCATTCGTCAAGGTCACTACGGTATCCGGCACCATCTCCACCGTCTCAATGAACAAGGCGTTGATGTTCACCGGCGCCCCGTTGAGCTTTGTCAATCGAATCAACCGCCGTCACCCTTTCTTGCTTTACCGTTTCAGGTTCACCAGTTCCTGCAGCACTTCGTCGGACGTCGTAATGATCCGGGAGTTGGCCTGGAATCCCCGTTGGGCAATGATCATTTCCGTAAACTCCTCGGCCAAGTCCACGTTGGACATTTCGAGGAAGCCGCTGTAAATGGCGCCGCTGCCTCGGGTCGGATCGTTCGGGTGAGTAATCAGATCGTCAAGGCTAGCAGCCGTATCGGCGTTTCCGGTGTATTGATACAAGGAATTTCCTACTTTTAGCAACCCTTCAGGGTTTTGCACGACAACCATGGCAATCTTGTAGGGCAGGATATATTTTTCACCGTCACTACCTAACACTTCGATGGTTCCATCGGCACCAATCGAAAAATCCACAATTTCGACTGGTTTAGTTTCTCCGCTACCATCATCAAAACCTAAAATGTCATTTGTGCCTAAATAATCCATCGGATATTCATCTGCACCTTGTTTCAACACGTCGTAACCGTTATTACCTTGTTTTTCACTTGCTGCTTTGTAACCTGGATTACTGGGATCATTATCAAAATAAAATGCACCTGCAGGAACATATTTTAAGTTAATAGCCAAATAACTGTTACCAAGATCGCTTTCATCTTTATGAGGTACGGTAATTGTATTATCGTCATCATCCTTCTCTATAACCAATTTGGTTGCGTCACCTTCATCCGGTTCTATCTTTACACCCACCACTTTCATCCAACGGGTATCAACCAAATCCCCATTGGCACCGATCTGGAATTTCCCCCCCGGGGCAAAATCCTACACATTCCCACGGTCCCCTTCCACAAGAAAAAACCGTACACGTCCATA
>PKQY01000083.1 GCA_017577895.1 Bacillota bacterium | reverse complement strand
GAAAACAGGAATAACGAAGTGACGGAAATCATCCAGGCGGTCGGAAAGTGGATTTGCTTGTCCACAATAGCCATGCAGCCGATCCAGAGGGTGTCTGCCGCGATGCTCAACAGGCTGAATAGGAGCATGCGGAAGGCGGCCAGTTGATAGATGTTGTACTTGCAGGTCATCTCCACCTCGTACGTGCTCTGCCGCTCTTTGAAGACAAAAAACAGGAGCGCAATGATGAAATAGAAGAGAGGAGAAAAGATAAAAATATAGGAATAGATTTGCGACTGCTTGACCGGCGTCCCTGTCAGGGCCTGGATCGAGATGTACAAATAAACCGACAGAAGAAGAACGATGACAAACAGGATTTCCGTCATGTCCCGGAACAAATATTTGAAACCCACTTGTAGAACCATTTTTTTGAGGTAACCCGCAAAGGTTTCTTTAGGAAGGATCCCTCTGGCGACAATGGTTTCGATCTCTCTCTGGATGGTGTGCTCATCGGGGTATTCGACGGGAATCAGTTGTTTGATCGATTGCTTGTCCAACTTTCGTCCCCCTTTAACGATGCCTTGATTTTCTTGATCAAGGCGTAGTACTTCGTTTTTGCGGTAGGTTCGGGAATTTGCAGAAGTTCTGCGATTTCCTTAAAGGTATACCCGGCAAACAATTTGAGGCGGAAGATTTGCTGTGACACCATATCAGACTGGTTGACGATCTCCAGCATTTTTTCAATCTCCTGCTTTTGTTCGATTTGGACCGTAAAATCTGCGTGTGCGTGCAACAATCCTTCCTCAAGCGGTACGACGACATGACCGTATTTGTAGTATTTGGAACGGAAATAATCGACGATGTGATTGGTAGCAATCTTATATAGCCATGTTTTAAAAGAGGATTTACCGGTTTCGTAATTGCGGATCGTTTGCAACAGACTGATAAAAATTTCCTGCGTCAAATCAAGAGAAACTTCCTTGTCCAAGGTTTGCCGGTAAACATACGCGTAGATCTCTTCATAGTATCGGCTCACAAGTTGTTGTGCCGCCGTCCGGCTCGACTTCAACTGGATTTGTCTTATCCATTGTTGTTCCTGATCCATCTTTCCCCACTTTCATCGTCGCTTTAAGATGCTGGCTCCATGTTATCTCTTCATAAGGTGTATTCGTAAAGATTGGAGAAAAAGTTTGCGTTAGGTAGATTTGAGCCAATCAAACAGTGCCACACAATACTCAACAAATGTGATAATATCAAACCATGAAAAAGTTCATTCCAGCCTTTCTTTCATTGGCATTCACGTTGTGCTTCCTTGCTCTCCCGCAGCCCAGGCGGCCATGTTCCCGGATGTGCCCGACGGGTATTGAGTGCAAAGCCCGCCACCCGGGCGCAACCGCCGTCATCATCAACTGTACGTTAAAGCTTGACGTGAGGAGCCAACCGAGGGCCATCCGGTCATCGCCCATACCATCCCCCACCTGATCCAAGGCTTGACGGAATGGTATTCGGGCGACTATTACGCCAACCCGACGGGAAATGACCGGTGGATCGTCTGGATTCAGGAGGAAGCCGATTTCGACCGCTCCTTACCCAGTCCGAATGCCCGTAGGGATACAGACATCCGGCAAGCCGTTTTCGGGTGGTACGATCTCCAAACCGGCCAAGTGCGGACCATGAAGTTGGACGTTTTGTTCGACTACCATCCCTCCCTCTCGCCTCCCGCCTTGGGGCTCTACAACGATATGGCGCTCATTCAAGTGGGGATGGACATCGGGGATGTGGAGACGCATGTACTTCTGGTGGATTTGAAGCATGGGACTACACGGAGGTTGAATGAAGGGTACGTCTTCACCCGGGACTACTCGCTCTGGGTTTCGAACGATCGGGTAACCCTGTGGCAGCTAAGTCAACATTCAACGTCGGACCACCTGCTCCAAATTCGAACATCGGTTGAGGCATTTTCTACAAAAAACGCCAGGGTGTACAACCCTGGCGTTTTTGTTATTCCATCGCGCCTGTCAAGCCCCAAAAGAAACAATACCTAAGCGACCGAAACGATAATGATTATTGTAAGTCAATTTTAAGATTAATGATCATTGATTAATTGATTAATGGAACAAAAACAAGGAACTGGTGCGGATAACTGAAACTTGACTTGACGGTATTCCAATTAGCCGTCCATGAAGTAACAAAACGGGTACAGCAGTTAAAAAACGTCGTTTTTTGTCGTTTACCACTTCCTTCGGGTACACGATTTCCCCATCGGTAATGATTATGAAAGGCCTTTTCCTTTTCCTCTGGTTTGTTCCAATAACCGGCAAAAACGTGGTAACCGCTCAACAACTGCCGTCCTGGCCGGCGGGCACCTACTTCCTGCCCATGTTCATCAACGATTTAAACGTGGCAGTTCCAACGGCCGTCCATCGGCCGGACCATCCGCCGACAGGGACAGCCCCTACCGGCATTGCAGGAACATCCGCTCAATGGCCCGTTTCGCATCGGCGGCCACCGCCGCATCCACTCGGATGCAATTGACCACTTCCCCGGCGACAAGGCGGTCCAGCGCCCAGGTCAGATGGGGCAAGTCGATGCGGTTCATGGTCAGGCACGGACACATTGTCGGATTCAATGAGACGATGGTTTTGTCCGGGTGCATCCGGCTCAGGCGATTCACAAGGTTCATCTCGGTGCCCACCGCCCACCGGCTGCCGGCCGGGGCGGCGGCCAGCGTTTGGATGATGTAGCTGGTGGAGCCGACCTCGTCGGCTTCCTGCACCACCTCAAAAGTGCACTCGGGATGGACGATGACGCGGATGTCCGGATACCGCCGCCGCCAGGCCCGAATCTGGGCCACGGTAAACTTTTCGTGCACCGAGCAGTGGCCTTTCCAGAGAATGACGCGGACGTCGGCCAAGTCCCCTTCGTATTCCAGCCGTTCTTCTACCGGATCCCAAACGGCCATCCGGGAAAGGGGTACGCCCAGGCGGTACGCCGTATTCCGGCCCAAATGCTGATCCGGCAAAAACAAAACGCGCTCCTTTTGCGACAGCGCCCACGACAGCATCATCGCTGCGTTGGACGAGGTCACGGTGGCCCCGCCCTTCCGGCCGCAGAAAGCCTTAATTTCTGCCTTGGAATTGACGTATGTCAGCGGCAGAACGGTATCCCCGAACCAGTCGGTCAGCTGTTCCCACGCCCGCTCCAGCTGACGCAGCTCGGCCATGTCGGCCATGGAACAGCCGGCCCTGAGGTCGGGCAAAATGACGATCTGGTGTTCCCCGGTCAGAATGTCGGCGGTTTCCGCCATGAAGTGAACGCCGCAAAAGACGATGTATTCGGCGTTGTCGTTTTCGGCCGCCAGTTTAGCCAGCTGCAAGGAATCACCCGTGGCGTCGGCCAAGCGGATGACTTCATCCTTTTGATAATGGTGGCCGGGAATGAACAGCCGCCGGCCGAACCGTCCTTTGACGGCCCGCACCCGTTCTGCCATCTCCTCCTCGGACATTTGCCGATACTCCTCCGGCAACCCCGTTTCGAGCCGCAGCCAATTCTCCAGCACCATCTCACCCTCCCATCGGCAACGAAAAAGTGCCTCTATCGAAGTTATGTATTTACATATGTCTTGACATATATATTGTCACAAAATTACAATAGGGGCAATCCCCCGTCGACGGCACGAAATCCGCCTGAAATCGCGCAGCAAAACGGCCAACATCGGTCCAAATCCACATCACACCGAAGGGAAGGAAGGCATGATGATCTATCTTGATTACGCCGCCACAACCCCCATCTCCGACACCGCCTTGGCCGTCTACAAGGAAGTCGCCCGCCGCCGTTTCGGCAATCCGAACAGTCTGCACGACGCCGGCATCGCAGCCGACCAAGTGCTGTCCCAGTGCCGGCGCCAACTGGCCCATCTGCTCAACGCCGATCCGCGGGGCATGTACTTTACCGGCAGCGGCTCGGAAGCCAATCTGTTGGCAGTTTGTTCGCTGGCTTTCGGCAACCGGCACCGGGGAAACCACGTCATCACGACGCCGGTGGAACATCCATCCAACCGGCAGGCGTTCCAGCTGCTGGAAAAGGCCGGGTTTGAAGTGACGCACGTGCCCGTGGACCGCTACGGCCGCGTGCGGCTGGACGCACTGGAGAAGGCCCTCACGCCGCGGACGATACTCGTCTCCGTCGTCGCGGCCCAGCCGGAAATCGGCACGGTGCAGCCGATGGAGGACATCGGCCGCCTGCTGAGCAAAAAAGGCGTCCTCTTTCACAGCGACGCCGTGCAGGCATTCGGGCACATGCCGCTGGACGTGCGGCGGCTCAGGCTTCACAGCGTGAGCCTGTCGAGCCACAAAGTGTACGGCCCCAAGGGCATGGGCGCCGTGTACATTG
>PKQY01000010.1 GCA_017577895.1 Bacillota bacterium | reverse complement strand
TCCAGTGCCCGGGAAACGGCAGCGCGGGTGGCTTGCGGCGCATTGATTCGGCAAATGCTGGAATGTTTTGACGTCGATATTGCCGGTCACGTGCTCCAAATCGGCACTGCCCGCCTTTCTGATGAGGCGCACCAAGAGGCGTTGCACATGTCGCTGCAAGACATTCGCCGCTTGAGTGAACAGTCGCCCGTTCGTTGCATCGACAAAGAAACCGAACAGGCCATGATGGCCGAGATCGATGCGGCCAAAAAAGAAGGGGACTCGTTGGGCGGCATCGTCGAAGTGTTGGTGGACGGTTTGCCGGTCGGCCTCGGAAGTCATGTCCATTGGGACCGGAAATTGGACGGCCGCCTGGCCCAGGCCATCATGAGCATTCAAGCGTTCAAAGGGGTGGAAATCGGCGAAGGTTTTAAAACCGGCGGGATGCGCGGTTCGCAAGTGCACGATGCGATTCATTGGAACGAAGAACGGGGTTTTTACCGCTTGACCAACCGCGCCGGCGGCATTGAAGGCGGGATGACGACGGGCGAAAGACTCATTGTCCGAGGCGTGATGAAACCGATTCCGACGCTGTACAAACCGTTGCAGAGCGTCGATTTGGATACGAAAGAAGTGTTTCAAGCCAGTATCGAGCGTTCGGACAACTGTGCCGTACCGGCCGCCAGTGTCGTCGCGGAAGCCGTGGTGGCGTGGGAATTGGGCGTGGCCTTTCGAGAAAAGTTCGGCGGCGATTCGCTGGAAGAAATGACGCAAAACTATCATTCGTATCAATCTTACGTAAGGGGTTTATAACCATGAGACAGCTCACCGTTTCGCTTGGGAAACGTTCTTATCCGATATTGATTGGCGAGTCTTTGTTAAAATCGTTAGGCGATCTGTTTCGCAACGCCGGCATCGATCGGAACCGCAAAATTTTGGTCGTCACGGATCAGCATGTCGCTGCCCATTATTTGCCGACGGTGACTGAGCAATTACAACGCCATGGCTATCCAGTTTACACCAGTATCATTCCCGCCGGTGAACAGTCGAAAAGCTTGCAAGTCTACGAACAAGTCATCACCCAAGCCATCCAATACGAGCTGGATCGACGGTCGCTGGTGGTCGCCCTGGGCGGCGGGGTGGTGGGGGATTTGGCCGGTTTTGTGGCGGCTACGTACATGCGGGGAATCGGTTTTATTCAGTTGCCCACCACCTTGTTGGCCCATGACAGCAGCGTCGGCGGCAAAGTGGCGGTCAACCACGCCTTAGGGAAAAACATGATCGGAGCGTTCCATCAGCCGCAAATGGTCATCTTCGATTTACAAGCGTTGCGGACGTTGCCGAAACGGGAAATTCTTTCGGGATTTGCCGAAGTGATCAAACATGCCGCCATCTGGGACGAAACGTTTTTCCAATGGTTGACGAAACAAGCCGACGCGCTGCTCCGATTGCGCAACGATGTGTTGGAAGATGCCCTGTACCGTTCCTGTCAAATCAAGGCCCACGTCGTTTCCGAAGACGAGAGGGAAGCCGGATTGCGCAAGGTGCTCAACTTTGGGCATACGGTCGGGCATGCGCTGGAGTCGTATTACGGGTACCAGCGATTGGCCCACGGCGAAGGTGTGGCCATCGGCATGGTGGTCGCCTCCCGCATTGCCGCCTTGTTGAATCCGGAAGCGAAACAGGTCGAGGAAGCGCTGACCGATTTGTTGCTTCGGTTCGGGTTGCCGGTTCGGGTGCCGGCGGATGTCGATTTAAATGCCATCCTGGAATTGATTTATCATGACAAGAAGGTGACGCACGGGAACATCAAAATGGTGCTGCCCGTCAAAATCGGCCAGGTGCAGTATGACCAAGTGATTCCGCCGAAGTTGTTGTTGCAGGCGATGGACGAACTGCGGGACAACGCCGGTTCGACGGCGTTGGTGCAAGAGGGGGAAGGGCAGCGATGACGTATGTGCGCGGGTTCCGTGGCGCGATTACCGTGGAGGAAAATACGGAACAAGCTATTTTGAGCGCCACAGAAACCCTTCTGCGGGCCATGATCCGGGAAAATCAGCTGGTTCCGGAAGACGTGGCGGCGGTTTTTTTGACGACGACGGCCGATTTGAATGCGGCATTTCCCGCCAAAGCGGTGCGCCAAATCCCCGGTTGGCAATTGGTACCGCTCATGTGCGCGCAAGAAATTCCGGTGCCCAATTCCCTGCCGCGGTGCATTCGTGTCATGTTGTTGGCCCATACCCAAAAAACCCAACAAGAAGTGCGGCATGTGTTTTTGAATGACGCCGTCGTATTGCGCCCGGATTTGCAATCCAACGTCAACAGCCCCTCTTGACAGGATGCCAGCGGTTCATCTATGCTAACTCTAACCGATGATTCAATTTGGACAATTGAATAAGAGTAGAGTGGAGTTGAGTTGAGATGAGGAGAGGAGAGAGCCGAGTGGAGCGTAGTGGGATGAGAGACTTTTGCACCTACAACCAAAGCTTCGGCTTTGGTTTTTTTATTTTACAAAACCGGGGGGCGAGCAATGATGAATCCGATCGAAACGTTTGATATCGTCGATGGCATCCGCAAGTTGGTGGACGGGGTCCATTTGACCCGTTCCGAAGCCCGGGCCGTGATGGATCAGATCATGGACGGTGCCGCGTCCCCGGCACAAATTTCCAGTTTCATCACCGCGTTGCGGATGAAAGGCGAGACGGTGGAAGAAGTGACCGGTTTTGCCATGGCCATGCGCCAGCGGGTGACACCGATACCGGTGGTGCGGCAAGGTTTGTTGGATACGTGTGGCACCGGCGGCGACGGCGGCAAGACGTTCAATATTTCGACGGCGGCGGCAATTGTCGCCGCTGCCGGCGGCGTTCCCGTCGCCAAGCACGGCAACCGGGCTGTATCGGGCAAGAGCGGCAGCGCCGATGTGTTGGAAGTGTTGGGCATCCGGACGCAATTAGTGCCGGAGCAGGTGGCCCAATGTCTTAGCGAAACCGGATTTGCGTTCTTTTTCGCCCCGATTTTTCATCCGGCCATGAAACATGCCGTCGGCCCCCGGCGGGAAATCCGCATCCGGACCGTGTTCAATTTGTTGGGACCGCTCACCAATCCGGCCAGTGCCGAAACGCAAATCGTCGGCGTGTACGATGTTCAATTGCTGAATACGGTTCCCGAAGTGTTGGCCAATCTGGGCGTACGGCGGGCCATGGTCGTGGCCAGTGAAGATGGTTTGGATGAAGTGTCTGTCAGTGCCCCCACGTATGTTGCCGAACTGCGGGACGGCCGCATCCGCCGGTACATCATCGAACCGGAACAGCTGGGGCTGCAACGGCATCCGCTGGCCAGCATTGCCGGCGGTACTCCGGAGCACAACGCCCGGATCATTGAAGACGTCTTTCAAGGTGCGACGGGAGGCCCCCGGGACATCGTCTTGGCCAATGCCGGCGCCGCCTTGTACATCGCCGGCAAAGCGGACCATTGGCAAGAAGGCATTGCGCTGGCCAGCCAGCTGCTGGATACCGGCGCCGCTTGGGAAAAGTTGCAGCAAATTCGGCGTGTGACGGAGGCATTGACCCATGATTCTCGATGACATTCTCGTGACGAAAAGACAAGAAGTGGCCGCGTTGCACGAGGTCGCGAGCCAACTACGGAAACAGGCGGAACAGGCGCCCCCTTGCCGGGACTTTTTGGCGGCGCTGAAGCAGCCGAAACGTCGGCTGGCCATCATGGCGGAAGTGAAAAAAGCATCCCCTTCCAAAGGACTCATTCGCGCCGATTTTCACCCCCCGGCCATTGCGAAAGCTTACGAGGCTGGGGGAGCCGATGCCATCTCGGTCTTGACCGATCAAACGTATTTTCAAGGACGGCTGCAAGATTTGACCGACGTGAAAAACGCGGTGGACATTCCCGTCTTCCGGAAAGACTTTATCATCGATCCGCTTCAAATCTTTGAAGCCCGGGCGGCTGGCGCCGACGCGTTGTTGCTCATCGCCCGCATTTTGGCTCCTCAAGAGCTGGCCCAGTTGTACCGTTTGGCGACGGAATTGGGGATGGGCGTGCTAATCGAGGTGCACGACGAAGAAGAGGTGGCCCGCGTCTTGCCGCTGGAGCCGGCCATCATCGGCATCAACAATCGGGACTTGCACACGTTCCGTGCCGATATCCAGACGACCGCCCGGCTCTTGCCCCATATCCCTCCGGGCACCCTTGTCATCAGCGAAAGCGGCATCTCCAAGCCGGAAGACATCCGTTGGCTGGCGGAGTTGGGCGTGCACGGCGTGTTGGTCGGCGAACATTTGATGCGCCAGTCGGATGTGGCGGCGGCGGTGCGGGAGTTGATGGATGTCTCGTGACCAGTGTAAAAATTTGTGGACTGCAAAGCGTTGAAGTGATAAAATCAATTCGAACCCTGCCCATCGACTTGATCGGATTGGTTTTTGCCGAAAGCCGACGACGCGTGACGGCGGAACAAGCGGCGGCCATCGCCCGGGAGGCGCCCGCCGGCATGGGTACGGTAGGCGTGTTTGTTAATCCGTCGCTGGCGGAATTGGAACGGGTGCTGGACGTGGTGCCGTTGACCCACGTCCAGCTCCACGGACAAGAATCCCCCGCTTTTTGTGCAAAAGTGGCTCGCCGTTTTTCCGTCCAGGTCATCAAGGCGCTGCCGGTGCGCGACGCCGTCAGCATCGTTCGACAGATGAAACAATATCAAGGGGCGGTGGATGGCTATTTGTTCGATGCCGCCCATCCGGAAAAGCCCGGCGGAACGGGCTGGCGATTTTCCTGGGAACTGATTCCGGACATCCAACGCCATGTCGGTGACAAGCCGTATTGGATTGCCGGAGGACTGACGCCGGACAACGTGGCCGAGCTGGTGCGCACATATCATCCGTACGGTGTGGACGTTTCCAGCGGAGTGGAAACGGCGGGCAAAAAAGACGTGACAAAAATTGGCCAATTCGTAGAGAAGGTGAAACGCCATGATGCCGGTCGGAACAGGCCATAAAGGGCGATACGGCCCCTATGGCGGTCAATATGTGCCGGAGACGTTGATGGCGGCGTTGGAGGAACTGGAGGCGGCCTACGACGACGCCGTCGCCGATCCGAGTTTCCATCGGGAATTGGATGAACTGCGACGCATTTATGCCGGGCGCCCCACTCCTTTGACGCCGGCCCGCCGCCTCAGTGAACACCTGGGCGGGGCGCAAATTTTTTTGAAACGGGAAGATTTGAACCATACCGGCGCCCATAAAATCAACAATACGTTGGGTCAGGCGCTAATGGCGCGGCGCATGGGGAAGCGGAAGTTGTTGGCCGAAACCGGCGCCGGACAGCACGGCGTGGCGACCGCCACCGTGGCGGCCCTCTTCGGCATGGCTTGCCAAGTGTTTATGGGCGAAGAAGACACGAAGCGGCAGGCGCTTAACGTCTTCCGGATGAACTTGCTGGGCGCGGAGGTCATCCCGGTCACCAGCGGCAGCCGGACGTTGAAAGACGCCATGAACGAAGCCATTCGAACCTGGGTGGCGGAAGTGGAGGAGGCGTTTTACGTCTTGGGTTCCGTCGGCGGCCCGCACCCGTATCCCCGGATCGTCCGGGATTTCCAACGGGTCATCGGCGATGAGACGAAACGCCAATGTTTGGACATGTTGGGACGCCTGCCCGACGTCTTGGTGGCTTCGGTCGGCGGCGGCAGCAATGCCATGGGATTGTTTTATCCGTTTCTCGATGATGAGTCGGTGCGGCTCGTCGGGGTGGAAGCGGCAGGAAAAGGGTTGGACACGGGGATGCATGCCGCCAGTTTGAGTCGGGGACGGCCAGGCGTCATTCACGGCGCGTATACGTACTTGTTGCAAGATGAAGACGGACAAATCCAGGAAGCGTACTCCATTTCCGCCGGCCTCGATTATCCGGGGGTCGGGCCGGAACACGCCTGGCTTCGGGAGACCGGGCGGGCCGAGTACACGGCGGTGACCGACGAAGAAGCCTTGTCGGCCCTGCAACTGTTGTCCCGGTTGGAAGGCATCATTCCGGCGCTGGAAAGTGCCCATGCGGTAGCTGAAGCCATCAAGCTCGCCCCGCAACTTTCCCCCGACCATGTCGTGGTCATCTGCCTGTCCGGACGCGGGGACAAAGATATGGCCACGGTCATGGAAGCCTTGAAAGGAGAGAAATCATGACGGGCGCCAATCGCATCGATGCCGTCTTTTCCCAAACCCGTTCCCGACCCGCCTTCATCCCGTACATCACGTGCGGGTATCCGAGTCTCGAAGCCAGCCGCCGTCTGTTGCACCTGTTGGATGCCAACGGGGCCGAAGTGATCGAATTGGGCGTTCCTTATTCCGATCCGTTGGCCGACGGTCCCGTCATTCAACATGCCGCTCAACGTGCGCTGGCCAACGGCACGCGGCTGAAAGACGTCTTGTCTTTGGCAGCCCGGGGCCGTTCCGAAGGCTTGAAAGCCGGACTGATTTTGTTTAGTTACATCAATCCATTGCTGCAATACGGGCTTCCGCGGTTGTTTCAGTCGCTGCAGGAAGCCGGGTTCGACGGCCTCATCGTTCCCGATTTGCCGGTGGAGGAAAGCGGTCCGGTGCGGCAGCTGGCCGATGCGCACGGCATTCATCTGATTCCATTGGTGGCCCCCAACTCCTTGCCGCGGCTGGACGGCATCGTTCAGGCGGCCCGCGGGATGATTTACTGCATCTCATCCCTGGGTGTGACCGGCGTCCGCCGGAAGTTTCACAGCGATTTGCAGGTGCTGCTTGGCACCTTGCGCCAACGGACGACGCTTCCGTTGGTCGTCGGTTTCGGCGTATCCAACCATGCGCAATTCCAACAACTTTCAGCTTTCTGTGACGGCGTTGTCGTGGGCAGTGCTTTGGTTCGGGAAATCGGGCGGCATGAAGCGGCTCTGTTGTCCGATGCGGCAGCCGAAAGGGAGCAGGCGGAACAACAGATTGCCGCCTTCGTCCGGCAACTCATCGGCGGCGAAAATGTGGGGGACGTGTTGCAATCTATATCTGAAAGTGATATTGATAAGAACATAAATAGATCATATTGAATACAGGTGATCGTATGACCATCACATTTCAACCGAAACCGACGGTCATCGGATTGCCGATGTATGAACCGGGCAAACCGATTGCCGAAGTGCAGCGGGAATACGGTTTGCAAGACGTGATCAAACTGGCGTCCAACGAAAATCCGTTTGGTTATTCTCCGCGCGTCCGAACAGCGATTCAAGAGGCGCTTTCGTCGCTGCCCATCTATCCCGACGGCGCAGCCCGCGAATTGAGGGCTGCCTTGGCTTCGTTCTACCGCGTCAACGAAGCCCAAGTCATGGTCGGGAACGGGTCGGATGAACTCGTTTCCTTGATCACCCGGGCCTATTTGCAGCCCGGCACGGAGACGATCATGGCCGCTCCAACCTTTCCCCGCTACAAGACCAACGCGTTGATCGAAGGGGCAAAAGTGTTGGAAATTCCTTGTCAAGACGGCCGCCACGATTTGGCGGGCATGTTGGATGCGGTCAACGAACGGACGCGGGTCATCTGGATTTGCAATCCGAACAACCCCACCGGTTGCATCGTGACCAGTGAAGAATTGGAGCATTTCTTGCAACAAGTGCCCGAAAACGTCCTGGTCGTGATGGATGAAGCGTATTACGAATATGTCACGAGCGACGCGTATCCCGATACGTTGGCTTTGCTTCCCCGCTATCCGAACTTGATCATTTTGCGCACCTTTTCCAAAATCTACGGTTTGGCTGCTTTGCGGGTCGGTTACGCCATCGCCCAGGCCGACGTGTTGGTTCCGTTACACCGGGTGCGGGAACCGTTTAACGTCAACCATCTGGGGCAAGTGGCCGCTTTGGCGGCTTTACAAGACCAAGCGTTCGTTTCCCAATGCCGCACGCAAAACCGGGAAGGGATGCAACAGATCCTGCAAGGCATTGAGCAGTTGGGACTCACCGCATATCCGTCAGAAGCCAACTTCTTGTTTATTCATTTGCAACGGCCGGCTGGACCGGTGTTTGAAGGCTTGCTCCGGCAAGGGGTCATTGTCCGTTCCGGGGAAGCGTTGGGCAATCCGACGGGCCTTCGGGTCACCATCGGCAGCCGTGAACAAAATGAGCGTTTCTTGGCGGCGTTGGAAAACGTCTTGTCGGATTATGGTGGATAGGAGGAAAACGAGTTGATCGTCGTCATGCATCCATCGGCCAAGCCCGAATCCATCGAAAAAGTGAAACAGCGATTGGAAGAAGCTGGCCTCGGTGTGCACATCTCCACGGGAGAAAACCGGACGATTATCGGCGTGTTGGGGGACAAGCGGAAAGTCAACATTCAGGCCATTGAAGTCATGGACGATGTGGAAAAAATTGTTCACATCGAGGCGCCCTTCAAACTGGCCAACAAACAATTCCATCCCGAACCGACCATCGTCACGGTGGGAGATGTGCAAATCGGGGGCCGTCAATTGGTGGTCATGGCCGGCCCCTGTTCGGTGGAGAGCCGGGAGCAACTGTTGGAGACTGCGGCTATCGTCAAGGAAGGCGGTGCCCAATTTTTGCGCGGCGGTGCCTTTAAGCCTCGCAGTTCGCCCTATTCGTTCCAAGGATTGGGCGAAGAAGGTTTGAAAATTTTAGCCGAAGCCCGGGAAAAGACTGGATTGAAAATCGTTTCGGAAGTCATGGATACGGACAGTTTGCCCATCGTGGCCGAATACGTCGACATTTTGCAAATCGGTGCCCGCAACATGCAAAATTTCCCCCTGTTGAAAGCCGTCGGGCGCCTCAACAAACCGGTCTTGCTCAAGAGAGGGCTTTCGGCCACCATCGAAGAGTGGCTCATGGCCGCCGAATACATTTTAAATGAAGGAAACCACCAGGTCATTTTGTGCGAGCGGGGAATTCGGACGTTTGAAACCTACACGCGCAATACGCTTGATTTGAGCACCGTGCCGGTCATTAAACATATGAGCCATCTTCCCATCATCATCGATCCGAGTCACGGCACCGGGAAGTGGCGTTACGTCACCCCGATGGCCCGCGCCGCTGTGGCGGCCGGTGCGGATGGCCTGATCGTGGAAGTGCATCCCCAGCCGGAGAAAGCATGGTCCGATGGCCCACAATCTTTAAATCCTGAGGCTTATGCCGAAATGATGCGAGAAGTACGGAAAATTGCCGCTGTGATGGGACGCGATTCATGACTTGCGTAGCCGTTTTAGGTGTGGGCTTGATCGGTGGTTCACTGGCTTTATCGTTGCAACATCATTCGGCGGACGTCCGCATCATCGGCTTTGACAAGGACGCCGCCCTCCTGAAACTGGCACAACAGCTGGGGGTTATTCATCAAGGAACGACATCGCTCCGGGAAGCGACGGAAGAAGCGGATTTCATCTTTTTGTGCACGCCGGTGGATACGATCATCCAATTATTGAACGAACTGGCCCATCTGCCCCTCAAACCGACCTGCATCATATCCGATACGGGCAGCACCAAGACGCAAATCGCTCGGGTCGGGATATCCTTGTTTGGGCCGGAGCGGTTTATCGGAGGCCATCCCATGGCCGGTTCCCATCGGTCGGGTGTGACGGCGGCCACGGATCGGCTCTTTGAAAATGCCTTTTATGTTCTGACGCCGGATGCGTCCACGCCAGCTGCCGTGCGAGAAAAATTGAAAGAGCTGCTGCGCGCCACCCGGGCCACACTGTTGGAAATGCCCCCCGACGAACACGATCGCGTCGTCGGGCTCATCAGCCATTTGCCCCACATTATCGCCGCCGCATTGGTCCGGCAAGTGGCCCGCTACGATGAAAAAAATCATCTGTACAGCCAACTGGCGGCCGGGGGCTTTCGCGATTTGACGCGAATTGCCTCCAGCAGTCCCGTCGTGTGGCGGGACATTTTGCTTTCCAACCGGGATGTGTTGTTGCCGTTGCTCGATGACTGGGAAACCGAGTTGGCGTACATCCGCCGCGCCCTGGTCGAACAGGATGCAGTGGCCATCTATGCGTTTTTTGACGAGGCCCGGACGTTTCGAGACAACATTCCCGAACGGAGGAAAGGCATCTTGCCGCCGTTATACGAATGTTATGTCGACATTCCGGATCGCCCGGGCATCATCGGTGAAGTGGCGACCATTTTAGGAAAACGCCAGATCAATTTGACCAATATCCACATCATCGAAAACCGCGCCGACATTCCCGGCGTCCTGCGCCTTTCCTTCCGACAACAGGAAGATTTGGACAAGGCCATACAAGCGCTGCGGGAAAGCGGGTTTCAAGTGTATCAGCGATAGCGAAGATTCGGAGGAACGTATGACAGTCATTTACGTGGAAAAACCCAGTCAGCCCCTGACAGGCACCGTTCATGTTCCTGGAGACAAGTCCATCAGCCACCGGGCGGTCATGCTCGGAGCGGTGGCCGACGGCCTCACGGTCATCCATGGTTTCCTCATGTCCGAAGATTGTTTGCGGACAGTGGATTGTTTTCGCAAAATGGGGGTCGACATCAGTACGCCGTCGGCCCAAGAGATGCGCATTCTTGGGCGAGGATGGGAAGGCCTGCAAGAGCCGGAAGAGGTGTTGGATGTGGGGAACTCCGGCACCACCATCCGCCTCTTGTTGGGGATTTTGTCCGGCCGCCCTTTCCATGCCGTTTTGCAAGGAGATTCGTCCATTGCCCGCCGGCCCATGAAACGGGTCGTCGATCCGCTGCGGGCCATGGGAGCCCGCATCGACGGACGTCAGGACGGGCAATACGCCCCGTTGGCCGTGCGGGGCGGGGGACTGACCGGCCGGGATTTTACTTCACTGGTGGCCAGTGCGCAGGTCAAGTCGGCCATTTTACTGGCCGGTCTGCAGGCGACGGGCAAAACGACGGTGCGCGAGCCGTATCCGTCCCGCGATCATACGGAACGGATGTTGTCGGCCTTTGGTGTCACGGTCCATCAGGAAGGCACGACGTCCGCAGTGGAAGGCGGGCAGCGGTTGCAAGCGGGGGGGACGATCCGCATTCCCGGCGACATCTCTTCCGCCGCATACTTTTTGGCGGCGGCAACATTAGTGCCAGGCAGCCGCTTGATGTTAAAAGAAGTGGGCATCAACCCGACGCGCACAGGACTGTTGGACGTCTTGCAAGCCATGGGCGGAAAAGTATCCATGACAAATCGGCAAACATGGGGCGGGGAGCCGGTGGCCGATCTGTTTGTGGAATCGGCCCGGTTGCAGGCAACGACCATTGAAGGCGCGTTGATTCCTCGCCTCATCGACGAATTGCCGGTCATTGCCGTATTGGCCACTCAGGCCGAAGGGACGACCGTCATCCGAGACGCCCAGGAGTTGCGGGTGAAAGAAACGGATCGCATTGCAACCGTCAGCCGTTTTTTAACCGACATGGGGGCGAAAGTGGAACCGACGGCCGATGGCATGGTCATTCATGGCCCGACGCCGTTAAAAGGGACGACCGTGGACACAGCAGGAGATCACCGCATCGGCATGGCCGCCTTTGTCGCCGGTTTAATTGCCGAAGGGACCACACGGATTGAAAGGGCCGAAGCCATCAACGTCTCGTTTCCTACTTTTGCCCAACAATTCCGCCAGCTGCTCCGGCCTTGACGCCGGGTGGCGGCGGTTTTCATTGAGGCAAAAATTTCGTTGACTGTAAGCGTTTTCTGTAATATACTGGCCTTACAGTATGGTTTCTCTCCACTCCTATCCATCTACCCACTCAGCGATGAGTGGTTTTTTTTTGTCCGGTCATACTAGAAATGACAAGACCGACAGGGAGTGGCGTGAATGAATGTGGCGGACTTGCTCAGTTATGCCGACATCCAGCAGCTGAACCGCATGGCAGCCCGCTTGGACTGTCAATGTAACACAAATTCGAAACAGCAGCTCATCCAGACCATTTTGTTACACATGAGGCAACGGGGCATCTTTGGCGTCGAATTGCACGAACTCGCCGTAGAAGAGCTGCTGTTTTTAATGTTGTTGGTCTTTGACCGACGGGATTGGCTTTCCATGGAGGAATTGATGGCCAAAGCATCGACGGCTGTTTCCCATACTCGCTCCGCGCGGCCCATTCGTCAGCTCATCACCGAGGCGCTGGCCAGTGGCTGGCTGTTCCGGGGGTTTGAGCGAAGCACGAAAGATTTGTTTCGCTTCCCGCGGGATTTGGCGTTGGAGGTGATGGCCAAAATCCGGGCCGATGGTCGCCGGCGTTTGCAATATTTGGCCCAACCGCCGGCCCTCTGGCGGGACGAAGGCGACAGCATCTTGTCCGATCTGTTGATCTTTCTCGCATACGTCCATCAGCACGAGGTGCCGTTGACGGCGGAACGAGTGATCTACAAACGACATTTGCAACTCATCTTGAAGCGGATGGCCGTTCAAGAATCGATTCCGGGACCCGGTTGGCGTTTCGGTTATGGGTACCACTACCGCGATTATCCCGACCGCTTCTCGCTCCTTTACGACGCCAGTCTCGTATTGGGGCTCATCCGCGAAGATGGCGAACATCTCACGCTCACCGAAAAAGGCCTACAGGTGATCCGCGATCCATCGAAATTGACGCTTCTTTCCATTTACCGCACGTGGATACGCATCTATAAGCATCCCATTCCGCTGTTGCCGGTGGTGACCCATCTCATCGCTTTGCTGTGCGATCAGTGGGTGCTTTTGCCGTCTTTGTTTGCCGTTGTTCGACCGTGGCTGAACGAGTATTATTATGACACGCCCGAACAAGTGTTTGAGCAACGCATCGTCAAAATGATGGTTCACTTGGGGCTGTTGCGGATGACGGCTTCTCCGGACGGGACGGCGGTGTGTTTGAGCCATCACGGCCGGCAATTGATTGAACAGGTGCGCAGTTTCGAGGCAAAACCGATCCCGACTCCCATCACCGCGCGGTGATCTTCGCGCGGGTTTGTTTTTTGCGGGAATTTCCATTATCTTGGGAACTAGTCCGGATGTCATCCGGGCAAAGGACGAGAGGGAGGACAAGTGCATGGATTATTACGAATTGGCTCAAGACGTGTACGAATCCCATGCTGCGGACGTCGATACGATGGTCATGCCGTTGCACGTGTTGGACGGCGCGGAGTCGTTTTTGACCATCCGGCAGCGTTCGGTGAAATTGTTGGAATTCTGTCAAGAAATTGAGCAGCCTTTGGCAGGTCGGGTCATCTTAATGCCCGAATTATGGGTAATAAAGGACGAGTGGCAAACCCGTTCCCGCCAGTGGGCCCGCATGTGGCTGAAGCCGCCTTTTCGCGTGTTGCTTTTCGTCAAGACCGGTGCCGAAGCCGCCACTCCTCCTCTGGGGCGCTGGGTGGACGATACGGACATTTATTTGGCCGACATGGATGCCAATCTTTCGCCGGAGGATGTCTACCATTGGTTGCTCCAGGTCTGGTCGAAGCTTCCCCGCTCGATACCGACGCCGGTATCCCGGGATGAATCATGAATAAGGAAAATCGTTGGCGATCACATTAAAGACAGACCAATTTTGACATAACTTGACACCCCCAACCGGAGGGGCTATGATGGTTATGTCCTAGTGCATATGAGTACATAAGCGTGTTGTTCGGCCGACTTATTTTTATGATGAGGGGGTTAGGCAATGAGCGACAGGAAACGGATATCGCGACGGACCTTCCTGATGTACTCCTTGATGGGTACAGGAGGTTTCTTGGCGGCAACCATCCTCACCCCGCTGGTTCGTTTTGCCATTGATCCGGCCCTGAAAGCGAAGGAAGAATCCGATTGGATCCCCGTCGGCGACATCAGTGAATTCGGTCCCGAGCCGACGAAAGTTGACTTTAAAGTCAAACAAGTCGACGGCTGGTACGAGTCCGAAGTGCCGCAAACGGCGTGGATCACCGTGGAGAACGGTGAAGTGTTGGCCCTTTCGCCGATCTGTAAACATCTCGGTTGTACCGTCAACTGGAACGGTTCTCCGGATCATCCCAACCAATATTTTTGCCCGTGTCACTACGGATTTTACGAAAAGAACGGGAAAAACGTTCCGGGAACGCCTCCGCCGGCACCGCTGGATGAGTATGAAACGAAGGTGGAGGGCACGACCGTATACCTCGGAAAAATCGTACCGAACCGTCTGGTGAGGGGGTGAGTGACCGTGTTGCAGCGCATTTATGACTGGATGGATGAGCGGCTCGACATTACGCCCATTTGGCGGGACCTGGCCGACCATGAGGTTCCGGAACATGTCAACCCGGCTCACCATTTTTCCGCATTCGTATACTGTTTCGGAGGGTTGACCTTTTTTGTGGTCATGATCATGATCCTCTCCGGAATGTTCCTGGCCATGTACTATGTGCCGGACATTGTCAATGCCCATGCCAGCGTCGATTACCTGCAACACCAAGTGGCTTTTGGGCAAATTGTGCGCGGGATGCACCACTGGGGTGCCAGTGTCGTTATCGTGATGCTCTTGTTGCACACACTGCGCGTCTTCTTCACCGGTGCATACAAAAAACCGCGGGAGCTTAACTGGGTTGTCGGCGTGCTGATTTTCTTCGTCATGTTGGGCCTCGGTTTTACCGGTTACTTGTTGCCGTGGGACAACAAGGCGTACTTCGCGACAAAAGTGGGCGTGGAGATCGCTGCCAGTGTGCCGTTCATCGGCGATTTCATCAAAACGTTGCTAACCGGCGGCACCATCGTCGGGGCCGTCACGCTGACCCGCTTCTTTGCCATCCACGTGTTTTTCTTGCCGGCTCTGCTGTTGCTCCTGCTCGGCGCGCACTTCGTCCTGATTCGCCGACAAGGAATTTCCGGTCCGCTATGATGACAGGCGCCCGCTAAGCAAACCCATGGAGAAAAGGGGGGGAACCGATGGCACGAGATTCAAAGGAAACGAAGGAAATTCTGTATGTCGGGGATTCACGCGTCCGTGCGGAGCGTCGGCCGAACATTCCGCGGGATTACGCGGATTACCCCGGAAAAACAGAAGCGTTCATGCCCGACTTTTTGCTGAAAGAGTGGATGGTCGCCGTCGTCTTTCTGGTCGGTTTTATGTTGTTGGTCATTTTGCATCCAGCACCGTTGGAAGACAAAGCCGACCCGACCAATACATCGTATACGCCTTTGCCCGACTGGTATTTCCTGTTTTTGTACCAGTTGCTGAAATACCCATTCGCCTCGGGTGACTTTGTCGTCATCGGTACGGTGATCATTCCGGGGCTCGCCTTCGGTGCGCTGCTCCTGGCGCCTTGGCTGGACCGCAGTCCCCATCGTCGGCCCTTGAAGCGGCCCATTGCCAGCGGCATCATGATCTTGGCATTGGTCGCCATCATTTATTTGACGTGGGCGGCTGTGGCGCAACACGAAGCAAAATTAGCCGCTTCCGGTCAAACCGGCACGCCTATGGAGTCGGCGAAAGTGGAAATGGTCGAGCCGGACAGCGAAGGAGCGCAAATTTTTGCCTCGCAAGCTTCTTGTACCGGCTGCCACGGCGCTAACATGCAAGGGGGCATGGGTCCGTCCCTGTTGGGTGTGGGTGATCGCTTGAGCGCCGAAGAAATTGAATCGGTCATTGTCAACGGACGGGGCGCCATGCCTGGCGGTACGTTTACCGGCACCGATGAAGAGCTGAGCATCTTGGTTGAGTGGCTGGCCAAACAAAAAGCCGCCGCTGAAAGTGCCGAATGACGAAGCGAAAAACTGGCCTCTAAGGCCAGTTTTTCCTTTTCTTTTGAGGGAGCGATGGACGATGAGTGTCTGGAGATGGATGGAATCATGGGCGGGACAGCGGTGGTTTTTGCGCGGCCTGCTGATCATCAATTTCCTGGGCACCATTTACGGGTATTACTGGTATCGACATCAGCTGGCCCAAACGCCGCCCCACTTCCTTCCCTTCGTGCCCGACAGCCCGACGGCGAGCTTATTTTTTACCGTCATCTTGGGGCTGTATTTGCGCCGTCAAACAAATCCGTACTTGGAAGCGTTTGCGGCCGTGACCTTGTTCAAATACGGCATTTGGGCCGTGGCAGCGATTTTTGCCGGCGCCTGGTTGGCCCAGCCGTCCCTTGCAGCCATGCTTCGGATGGAAACGGTGCCCGCTGCCAATTGGATGCTTGTCTTTTCCCATACCGGAATGGCACTGGAAGCGCTTTTGTATGTGCGGTATTATTCTTTTCATTATCGCCATTTGTTGGTCGTGGCCATGTGGGTGTTCGTCAATGACTTTATCGACTACGTCTTTCTCCAGCATCCGTGGGTGCATCCGTCCCTCGACCCGTATATTCCACAACTCGGTTTTTTCACGCTGTTTCTCACCGTCCTCAGCCTGACCGTTTTTGCCTTGAGCGTCGACAAACAGCATAAACTTGTCCCCCTCTCATAAACATTGATAGGGGAGGGGGAAACATGGACACGTTTTTGGCTCCATTCAGGACGGCCATCGTCATCGGTCTAGCCCTGCTGACCGTCTTCGGACCCGGGCTCGGTCCGGTCCATGCGGCCGCGGGGTTGAACCATGGGAACGTGGCCGCCGGCCCATCGGTAGAACAACAATTATTAGAAAATGCCGAACAATTGGAGGACTATTTAGAGCAAGAACAGTACGTCGACGCCCGTTTGTTGCTGTTGCAACTGCAAGAACTCCTTCCCCAATTGTCTTTTGCTGACAAAACGACGGTGGAAGGAATGGAAGCGATCGCCGAAACGTTTGTGCAGCTGAAACGGCTGTTGTCCGGCGTCCAGTTGCAGCAGGACAAAATCCGACATGCGGCCGAGCAATTTTCCTTGGCGGCCGATGCGCTGATTCATCCCGGACTTCAGGAAGAAAGCCGTTGGAAGGCTCGCCTGGAGGCGTTGGTGACCCAATTGGGCGCTTTGCGGCAAACCGGCACGCCCCCGACCGAATCGGCAGTCGACCGACTCCTGCAAGAATACGACGTGTTGAGGCCGGCTTTGTTGGTTCGGGCGCCAGCCCATGTCGTCTCGCAGTTGGACGGGCTTCACCAAAAGATGCGGCAACTGAAATTGCGCCGTTCGCCTTCCGAAGAAGAATGGGCGGTGCTATTCGAACAAGCGGCGGAACAGTATCAACACATTTTACGCGGATCCGATTGGCCCACGTTGGGCGAAACCCGGCGGTCGTCCTTCACCCAGTTGATGCTCGGTTTGATGGCTTTTCTCATCCTTTCATTGACTTATACCGCATGGTGTTACCGGATGTTTCGCGATACGAAGGGGACGTGACCGGCTTACGATTCCTCGCGATAAAACCCTTCTCCCAGCACGTTGCGAGCGTCACTGATGACGACGAACGCATGGGGGTCCACTTGCTGAATAATGCCTTTCAAACGGACCAATTCCGGTCGGGAGACGACGACATAGACGATTTCCTTTTCCTTTTGGGTGTATCCGCCTTTGCCCGACAACAGCGTCGTTCCCCGATCCATTTGCTCGACGATTTGACGGCTGATCTCCTGGGATCGATTGGAGATGATCATGGCCGCTTTGGCGGCATACAGTCCTTCCTGCACGACGTCGATGACGCGGGCCGCCACAAAGACTAGAACTAACGTATACATGGCTTTTTCGCGGCCCAGATAAAAGAAAGACGCCGCGATGACAAAAAAGTCGAACGTAAACATGGTCCGACCCATGCTCCACCCGAGATATTTCTTGGCCAGTCGGGCCAAGATGTCCACTCCTCCCGTCGTACCCCCGTAACGAAAAATGATCCCCAACCCGATGCCGACCGTCACCCCGGCGTACAGCGAAGCCAACAGCAGGTCGTCCTCAATGGGCGAGCCGAAATCTTCGAACAACCACAAAAAAAAGGAGAAACAAACGGTTCCCCAGATGGTGTATCCCATAGCCCGTTTGCCCAAATACCACCACCCGAGGAAAAAGAGGGGGAGGTTCAACAAGAAGGAAGTGATGCCCGGCGACCAATCGAACCAATATTTCAATAAAATCGTAATACCGGTAAAACCGCCTTCTCCCAACCCGTTGGCGATCGTAAAGTAGTTGACGCCAAAACCGGCCAACGCCGCTCCGGCCATAATCATCAACAGTTGGCGCGTCGCCACGCGCATCCTCCTCCTTTTGTATGCCGTTTCCATTTTGATCTTAGCTTATCTGGAACGGTCGGAACCATCCACGGGGTGCCGTGCATTGCATCTTTTTCCAAAATCTTTTACCATGGACAGAGAAAACCTCGTATGGTGCACGAAAGGAGTATGGACATGGCAAAGATCCGGGTGGCCGTCGCCGGCGCAAAAGGGCGCATGGGACGGGAAGTGGTGAAAATGGTCCTCCAAGATCCGGAACTAGAGTTGGTCGCCGCCATCGATTCACAATTAGACGGCGTACCGGTTTCGGAAGTGTTGGGTTTGGCAACGGAGGTTCGTTTTTCCCGCTCCCTGGCGCAAAGCTTAGCCGAGACACAACCGGATGTACTGGTGGATTTCACGGTCCCCAACGCCGTCCGGTCGAACGCGGAAACGGCCATTGCCGCCGGTGTGCGGCCTGTCATCGGCACAACCGGCTTGACGGAAAGCGATTTGCAACAGTTGGAGCAACAATGTCGTGAACGGGGAATCGGTTGCATCGTGGCGCCGAACTTTGCCATCGGTGCGGTCTTGATGATGCATTTTGCCGCCATTGCCGCAAAATATTTTCCGCACGTGGAAATTCTCGAGTACCATCACGATCAAAAACTGGATGCTCCGTCAGGGACGGCGTTGAAGACGGCGGAACTCATCGCGGCGGTTCGGGAGGAAGTGAAACAAGGCCATCCACAAGAGGAAGAACGGATGGAAGGAGTTAGAGGGGGATATGTGCACGGCTTTCGCATCCACAGCATCCGCCTGCCCGGACTCGTCGCCCATCAGGAAGTATTGTTCGGCGCTCCCGGCCAGACATTGAGCATACGTCACGATTCGCTCCATCGGGAATCGTTCATGCCGGGGGTGAATTTGGCGATCAAAAAAGTGATGGAAATCGAAGGGCTCGTTTACGGCCTGGAACATTTGTTGGGGCTCACCCGGTGACGGGACGCGCTCTTTTTGACTTTCCGCTGTTGGACGATTTTGGACAACAAGATCATCAAACCCGCCAAGACGCGCATCATGATTTCCCTCCCATTTTACCAGTATTATATCACGAACGGCATTTTCCCGTTCCGAACAGGGAGGAGCACGAAGGGAGACATGTCCGATGCCCGGATGTATGGAATCGACTGTTCCGGCCGGACAAAAATGGGATGTCGCCCGGAGAATTACGCACCGGCTGCAGGAAGCGGGATACGAGGCGTACTTTGTCGGTGGATGCTTGCGGGATTATTTGCTTGGCCGGCCCATTCACGACATCGACATCGCCACCAATGCCCGGCCGGAAAACGTGCTGGCCTTGTTTCCAAAAGCGGTTCCCACCGGCCTTCAACACGGCACCGTGACCGTCGTGCTGGACGGACACGCGTTTGAAGTGACGACGTTCCGCCACGAGAGCGGTTATCGGCAACATCGGTGGCCGCAAGTGACGTACATCGATGACCTTCATACGGACCTTGCCCGCCGCGATTTCACCATCAATGCCATGGCACTGTCTCCCGATGGGCGTTGGCACGATCCGTTTGGCGGCCAACACGATTTGCGCCGTCGGCTCATCCGCGCCGTCGGCCAGGCCGAACAGCGGTTTGCCGAAGATGCCTTGCGGATGTTGCGAGCCATCCGGTTTGCCGCGCAACTCGATTTTGACATTGAACCGAACACTTGGGCGGCCATCAGACAACAAGCGCCTTTGTTAGCCCATATCTCTATGGAACGGATCCAACAAGAATTGCACCGGACACTGCAGTCGGATCATCCCGATCGCGGGATGCAGTTGCTGCAAGAAAGCGGGCTGAAACAACACATTCGCCCTTTAGCGGCGTTTGCCCATTGGCCGTCAGAAACGTTCCGTGCCTTGCTCGGCGTAAGGACATTGGCCAGCCGTTGGGCAGTCTTGTTTTTATCGCCTCCGCCCGAGCGGGCAGATGTCCCCCGTTGTATCAAGCAGGCTGAGACTGTCTTGCGGCAGATGAAATGTTCCCGTCAGCTCATAGCCGAAGTCAAGACAATGCTGCAGCTGTTCAAAGCCTTGCAGGAACGGGAATTACCGCTGTTGCTCTTGGATTATCGGGATGAGGACGTCGAGGAAGCCATTCGTCTGTACGGCGCGGTCCATCAGTGGCCGGACGAGCAACGGCAGGCATGGCTGAATGAGGCGGCCGCCGCGGCGAAGCAACTGCGCATCCGGAGCCCAAAACAGATGGTCGTTGACGGCCATGATGTCCTGCACGCCCTGGGCGTCGCTCCCGGACCGTGGATGAAACCTTTGTTGCAGCGGTTGTTTGAAGAAGTGGCTTTGGGCCTGTTGGACAATGACAAGTCGGCCATTTTGTCGCGGGCCATCACGTTGTATCGTGAAAGTACCGAAGTGAACCAATCCGCCATGGAACAGTCGCATGGAGGTCAAAAGTGAAAAAGCAACTGTTGGCACATTTTTACCAACGGCCAGAACAGTATGTATCGGGGGAAAAACTGAGCCGTCAATTGCAATGTACGCGTGCGGCCATTTGGAAAACGATTGAAGAGTTGCGGAAAGAAGGCTATCGGATCGAGGCGGTGCCAAACCGGGGATACCGATTGGTGTCCGGGCCGGACAAGCTCCTTCCCCATGAAATCCAGGCCCGCTTGTCCAGCCGATGGGCCGGATGCCAGATCCACTTCTTTGAGCGCTTGTCGTCTACGCAACAAAAAGCGCACGAGCTGGCCAAGGAAGGGGCCCCCCACGGAACGGTGGTCGTGGCGGAAGAACAGACCGGCGGCCGGGGACGACTCGGCCGCCCTTGGCATTCCCCGCCGGGGACCGGCGTTTGGCTCAGTCTCATTTTACGGCCGACTCTCTCCTTAGAGCAGTTATCTCAGCTGACATTGATGACGGCCGTGGCTCTGGTGGATGCCATTCGGGACGGGTTTCAGCCCGGCGATGGACGCGCGCCGGATGACATCCGCATTAAGTGGCCCAACGACGTGTATGTGTTGATGGGCGACGGCACGCAAAAAAAAGTGTGCGGGATTTTGACCGAAGTGCATGCCGAGATGGACCGGATTCACTCGTGTATCGTCGGCGTCGGCATGAACGTCAACCAGGAGGCCGACGATTTTCCGCCGGACATTCGCGACAAAGCCACATCGCTGGCGCTTGCAACAGGCCGGCCGTGGTCCCGGGTACGATTGGCCGTCGGTTTTCTCCAACAGTTTGAAAAGTGGTATGAAACGTATGTCCAACAGGGCTTTACCGCCGTGAAAAACGACTGGGAAAAGCGGGCGCTGCCGTTGGGGACGCCGATGCAAGTCCAGTTGCAAAACCGGCGCGTGCAGGGCATCTACGCGGGCCTGACCGACCAGGGGGCGCTCCTTTTTCGCCAGAGCGACGGGCAAATCGTCACCGTTCATTCCGGCGATGTGCTGCTGTAAACAAATTTTTCTCGGATATGCGAAAACGGCATGACAAAACGGCGTTTATCATGATATAATTGCCCTAACCCGAAAGATGGTATCGCTTTCGAACCATACTTTCGCACGGGTTTTCACAATTTCACATGTTTTCCAAACAATCTGCTCTGAGCCGCAACGGACCGAGACAGAGGATTGACGTGACGCAAAACCAACCCTCCATCTCGGAGGGTTTTTTTGTTCGGTTCAGAGGCCAACGGCGGGAGGTATCCATGAAAGGCAAGGTCACGCTACTGGATTTGCAGCAAAAGAAGCGCCAAGGGACACCCATTGTTATGGTCACCGCTTACGACTACCCCAGCGCAAAACTGGCCGATGAAGCCGGGGTCGACATGATCTTGGTGGGCGATTCCCTCGGCATGGTCGTCTTAGGTTACGACTCCACCGTATCGGTGACGCTGGAAGACATGTTGCACCACACGAAGGCCGTCACCAGGGGGGCGAAACGGGCGTTCGTCGTCACGGATTTGCCGTTTTTGACGGTTCATCTTGGCGTCGAAGCGACGTTAAAGGCGGCGGGCCGCCTCATGCAAGAAGGTTTGGCGCAAGGCGTCAAAATGGAGGGCGGCAGTGAAATTGTGCCGCAAGTGCGGGCGTGTGTTCAGGCGGGCATTCCGGTGGTCGGCCATTTGGGACTGTTGCCGCAATCGGTTCACCAACTGGGCGGGTACCGGGTACAGGCCAAAGATTTGGCTTCGGCCGAAAAATTGTTGGACGATGCTAGAGCCCTGGAAGAGGCGGGCGCCTGTGCCATTGTCTTGGAATGTGTGCCGGGGCCGTTGGCGGCCATGGTGTCGGAAACGCTGGCCATTCCGACCATCGGCATCGGAGCCGGCAATGGCTGCGACGGGCAAGTGCTCGTTTTCCACGACGTCATTCAATACGCCACCGATCTCTCGCCCAAGTTCGTCAAACCGTACGCCGATGTCGGATCCGTCATTCGCGCTGCCCTGGCTGCCTACGCCCAGGAAGTGCGGGAACGCGTTTTTCCGGGGCCGGAACATACGTTTTCCATGGATGAGACGGTCCTGGCTGCCTTGCGGCAACGGAGGGAGCACCATGAATAAAACGACGTCTTTGGAAGTGATCACGACCATTTCCCAGCTGCGACGCCGCCTGGCCGGGGAACGGGCAGCCGGAAAATGCATCGGACTGGTGCCCACCATGGGCTATTTGCACGACGGCCACCTCAGCCTCATCCGGCGGGCGCGACAAGAATGCGACGTCGTCGTCATGAGCCTGTTCGTCAATCCGCTGCAGTTCGGCGCCAATGAAGATTTTGATCGGTACCCCCGGGACTTGGAGCGGGACCGGGCCTTGGCCGCCGAGGCCGGCGTTGACGTGCTGTTTCATCCCGCGGTGGAGGAAATGTATCCGCAAAAACCGTCGACGACCGTACGGGTGCACGAAGCTCTGACGGGACGTCTTTGCGGCCGCTCCCGCCCCGGACATTTTGACGGCGTCGCCACGGTTGTCAGTAAACTGTTTCACATCGTTGAGCCCCATCGGGCGTACTTTGGCCAAAAGGACGCCCAACAGTTGGCCATCATCCAACGGATGGTGGAAGACTTGAACTTTCCCGTCCAAATCATCGGTTGTCCCACCGTGCGGGAACCCGACGGTTTGGCCATGAGCTCGCGCAACGTGTACTTGAGTCCGGAAGAACGGAAGATCGCCCCGTTGTTGTATCGCGCCTTATGCCACGGAGAAGCCATGATCCGCAACGGGGAAACCGATCCGGAGGCCGTTGTTACGCAAGTCCGCCAACAAATTGCACAAGCGCCGCAATTTCGCATCGATTATGTCGAGTTAGTCAGCTTTCCCCAGTTGCAACCGTTGGAGACGATCCGGGGAACGGTTCTGTTGGCGGTGGCGGCCTGGCTGGGCCAAACCCGGTTGATCGACAACGTCATCATCGACATAACCCCTCAAGGATTGGATGAACCGGGGACAGACGAGGAGGGAGAACCGTGATGCGGGAAATGATGAAAAGTAAAATTCATCGGGCGACGGTCACGGAAGCCAACTTGAACTATGTCGGCAGCATCACCATCGATCAAGATTTGATGGATGCGGTGGATCTATTGCCCAATGAAAAAGTTCAAGTCGTCAACAACAACAACGGGGCCCGTTTGGAGACGTACGTCATCCCGGGGCCCCGGGGCAGCGGCGTCATTTGTCTGAATGGGGCAGCGGCACGGCTCGTCCAGCCGGGCGATACAGTGATCATTATCAGCTATGCGTGGATGAGCGACGAAGAAGCGCGAAACTATGTCCCGAAAGTGGCCATTATCGGAGAAAACAATCGCATCGTCGAACTGATCGGACAAGAAACGCACGGCGTCGTCAAATGAAGAGGAGAATCGGGCGACGGATAATCGGCCGAAAACCGGAGACAATGAGGATACGAAAGACGCAAGGGGGCATTGGCCGATGGAGCTCCCGATTCTTCGCTTTTTTGACCAATTGCACCGCCAATTGGATGCGGTGGAATCCTCCTGGCCGCTGCAGTTTTCCCGCCTTGTCTGGATCCGGGAAGTGCATCGCCTGCTCCGGGACGAATGGCTCGATTTGGATCGGCGTATCCGTCAGTTAACGCCGTTGCTCGAACATCAAGAAGAAGCGTATCAGCGGTTTCAACGAAGCGTCGGCTACCTGGAACTGCGCATGTATCGGGAAGCGAAAGAACAGCTGGATGCCATCATCCGAGCCGTCCCCGACACCGTCCTGAGTTATTTGCTGCGCGCCATTGTCCTGTACGAACTGCACGAGTACGAGAAGGCGCTGCACGACTTGCGCCTGCTGGACGCCGTCGTTGACGCGCCGCCGCTGTCCGGCATCATCCGTCATCTGCTCGCTTGTGCCTTGGCGAAAACCGGCCGTTGGGAAGAGGCCAAAGACCGTTTTGAACAGTTGTACCGCCTCAATCCGGGAAATGAAGAAGTGATGTTCAATTTGGCGTTGTGTTATTATCATTTAGGTTATTTGCAGCAAGCTCTTTATTTGATGCGAAACTTGTCCGCGCTTCGGCCCGACGATCAGCAGATGAAACAGTTGCTTGCATACTTTTCCCGCCATGCCACCACTTGACCAAGGAAACTTGGTCATTTTTTTTTGACCGCAGGACAACCTGAAACTAACCACGTGACACCATGTTCCGAGGAACGGCTAAGGGGAGGAGTTCCCTTGCACACGTTATGGAAAGGGGCTATCAGTTTCGGCTTGGTCAACATCCCGGTGCGGGTGCATGCGGCGACAGAAGAAAAGGACATCCATTTTAAAATGCTGCATCAGCCATGCCATACGCCGATCCGCTACCAACGGCATTGTTCGGTCTGTCAGCGGTCCGTGCCGCCGGATGAGATCATCCGAGGATACGAGGTTCAACCGGGCCAATACGTCATCGTGGAGGATGAAGAGCTGGCCCGCTTGGCCCCGGAAAAGAACAAAAACATTGAAATTCTCGATTTTGTCCGGTTGCAGGAAATCGATCCCATCTACTTTGTCAAAAGTTATTATTTGTCGCCGCAAGAGACCGGCGGCAAAGCGTATGCGCTCCTCCGGCAAGCCATGGAACAGACGGGAAAAATCGCCATCGCCAAAGTGATGTTGCGGAACAAAAGTTCGTTGGCGGCGCTGCGGGTGTACCGCCACGTCTTGGTGATGGAAACGATTTACTATCCCGACGAAATTCGGGCCGCGGAACAAGTGCCGGGCATCCCCCAGGAGGAACACGTGCAAGAAAAAGAATTGCAGTTGGCCATCCAGCTGGTGGAACAACTGACCACGCCGTTTAAACCGGACAAATACAGCGACGACTATCGGCATGCCTTGCTGGAACTCATTCGGCAAAAGCAGGAAGGCGCCGTCATCGAAACGCCGCCCCAGCCTCCGGCAGCGGGACAAGTCATCGATTTGATGGAGGCGTTGAAAGCCAGCTTGGAAGCGGCAGAAAAAAAGCCCGCCAAAGCCAAAGGAAGAAAAAAGCGGACCCCCGCCAAAACGCCGGTGGTCACCTCGTAAGACCTACTCTTACTCGAGGGCTGCTCGGTACAGCTGCTTGATGACCGGGGAACGGAGATGGCCGTTGCCGGTCCACGCTTGAAAACGGACGGTGGCCCGCAATTCCGGTTGCAACCACACGTCACCCCGTTGGGACGCTTGGGCGGGAAGATCGACAAAGGGCGGCGAGGATCGCTGAAGACGACGCGCTTGTTGTGCCAGCCAATTCCAATCGTCCGCCGTGAGTCCTGAAGCTGCCTGGCCGATAAAGGTCAGCAGGCCGTCTTCCTTCGGCAATCCGAGATAAACGGAACGCCACGTGCCATCGGCTTTTCGTTGCAACCCGCCAATCGAGGCTTCCACTTCTTGGAAATGCTTGATTTTAAACCAATCCCGGTGGCGCTTGCCGGACACATATCGACTGTCGATGCGCTTGGCGACGATGCCTTCCAGGCCCAACTGTTTTGTCACTTGGAACAAACCGAATCCGTCCGCAAAGCTTTCCACAAGCTGGACGTGGGCGGAAGGACGAACGGTTTGCTGGAGAATTTCCCGGCGTTGCCGCCAAGGCTGCGGGCGCAAATCGTGATTCCCCAGCTGCAACAAGTCAAAAACCATGAAGACGGCAGGCATTGTTTGCCGCGCGTGTTCGATGGCCTCCGGCCGTTGGAGGCGCAGGCGGCGGACGATGCGGGAAAAATCGGGCCGGTTGGATTCGTCCAAGACAATCAGTTCCCCGTCCAAGATCACCGGTTTTTTGTCTGCCAGAAGGGGGTCCAATTCAGGAAAACAGCGGGCGATCTCTTTTCCTTTTCGCAGCCAAATCCGCAGGGCCCCGTCTCGGATTCCCACCAGGGCCCGGACGCCGTCCCATTTCACTTCGTAGCGAAACGCTTCGTCTTGAAACGGTTCTTCCGCCAGCAGCGGCTCCATCGGTTGAATCGGCAATTTCACACGCATCACCGGTTTTAGCTTGTGCTACGCCTTTCCCAAATACTCCAAAGTGCAGGTGAGGTTGGGATGTTGGCCGACGGCACGTCCCGCTGGGTGGATGTCAACGGGCAGCTCCTTCGCATCACCCACCCGGACAAAGTGCTCTGGCCCGACTTGGGACTGACCAAATGGGATTATGTGCGGCATTTGGCCCAGTTGGCCCCCTATTTGATCCGTCATGCGCGCCATCGATTGTTGACCACCGTCCGGTTTCCCGACGGCATCGGCGGTGAAGGGTTCTATCAGAAAAACATTCCTGCTTATGCGCCCGTTTGGGTGGACCGACTGCGCTGGAAAAACACGGTCTACATTTTGTTGAACCGGCCCGAAACGCTCATTTGGCTGGCCAACCAAGGTTGTTTGGAATTTCACGTGTCGTTTTCGTACCGAGGGGAAAACCAAGTCCGCGCCCTCGTCTTCGATCTCGATCTGAACCGGGGCGAATTTTCAACCGTGGCGGAAGCGGCCTTGACGATCCGGGACGAGCTGGCGGCACTGGGAATGGACTGTTTCGTCAAAACGTCGGGAGCCACCGGCTTGCAGCTGTTCGTGCCCATCCAGCCGTGTTCCTTCGAAGACGCCCGGCAAGTAAACCGTTTTTTTGCCATGTATTTCGCCAGCAAATATCCGCACTGGTTTACCCTCGAGCGGCAAGTGAAGAAACGAAGGGCGCCCATTTATTTCGATTACTTGCAAATGTGGCACGGAAAATCGATCATCTGTCCTTACTCGCCGCGGGCGCGGCCCGGTGCGCCCGTGTCAGTGCCGCTGAAATGGTCCGAGCTGGAAGCAGGCGTCCGCCCGGAACAATTTCGTCTCGACAATGTCCATCAACGGTTGGCCAAAGAAGGGGATCTGTTCCTGCCGCTCTTGAACCATGCCGGACATTCGATTCAGCCGTTTCTTCAGGCGCTGATCTCCCTCCCTTGACGTCAGATCCCGGCTTTGTTTAAATGGATGTATCTTGATCAGAGGAAACGGATGAAGACCATGAAGCGATTGTTTTACGGTGCGACCATCATTACCGGTACAGGAACGACGATTGCCGACGGCTGGCTCGTGGTGGAAGACGGCATCATCCGCTATGTCGGGCCGCCCAAAGTCGACGAACCGGGAACGTTCGACGCCATGACCAACCTGCGAGGCAAAATACTCTTGCCGGGTCTCGTCAACACCCATACCCATGCGGCCATGTCGTTGCTTCGCGGCTATGCCGACGATCTTCCGTTGCAACAGTGGCTGGAAGAAAAAATGTGGCCCATGGAAGCGCAGTTTACCGACCGGGAAGTGTATTGGGGCAGCGCCTTGTCGGTCGTGGAAATGATCAAGAGCGGCACCACGTGTTTTGCCGATATGTACGATCACATGGATCAGGTCGCGCGCGTCGTGGAAGAAGCCGGCGTCCGGGCCTGTTTGGCCCGCGGAGTCATCGGCCTGGGTGAACCGGCAGTTGTCCAAGGAAAAATTGCGGAAATGACGCAATTTGCCAAGGCCTATCACGGCGCCGCCAACGGCCGCATCACCACGATGGTCAGCCCCCATGCCTTGTACACGTGTCCGCCGGAGGTCTTGGAACAGATCATCGCCATTTCGGAAGAATTGGACTTGCCGATCCACACCCATCTGTCGGAAACGAAAAAAGAAGTGGAAGACTGTTGGGCGACTTACGGGAAACCACCAGTGTTGGTCTTAGAGGAGATCGGTCTGTTTCGCCGCCCAACCCATGTGGCCCACGCCGTTCACTTGACAGAGGCCGAATTGGACCTGTTGGCCCAGCGGGGCGTCTCGGTCTCCCACAATCCCGGCAGCAATTTGAAGCTGGCCAGCGGCATCGCGCCGGTGCCGGCCATGCTTCGCCGGGGCATGACCGTTTCCTTGGGCACCGACGGCGCAGCCAGCAACAACAACTTGGACATGTTTGAAGAAATGCGCCTTGCCAGTCTCATCCACAAAGGCAACACGCTCGATCCGCTGGCCGTTTCCGCCGAACAGGCGCTGGCCATGGCGACCGTGGAAGGGGCCAAAAGCTTGGGCCTCGATGCCGTCATCGGCACGTTGGAAGCGGGGAAAGAGGCCGATTTCATCGTCGTCCAACCGACACAACCCCACTGGCAGCCCTTGTACGACCCGGTTTCCCACCTGGTGTACAGCGCCCGGGCAGAAGACGTACTCGACGTGTATGTGCAAGGCAAGCCGATTATGCTTAACCGGCAGCTGACGACGCTGGATGAAGAGAGGATTGTGTATGAGGTCCGCCAGATCACGAACGCGTGGAAGTAAAAATAAAAAACGAGCCCGCGGTCGGCAGGCTGACGGGGAAACGAGGGTCAGATTTTCAATTGGCTTCTAGTGCAGGTCCAACTCCCGGAACAGGTGTTCAAGACTTTGCCGGTAACGCAACGCCACCAACAATTGTTGAATTTGTTCTTCCGTTTCGGGGTTTGGCTGTACGTCCGGAAGGGGAGTGGTCACGGGCTTATCCGCATCGGATGGGAAGTTGTGTGGACGTTTCAATCGACACCTCCTGCTCCGTCAGTACAGTCTTATTATGATGCGCTTCGGTGGACTTATGAGTAACAGAATGCAGTAATGGGACCAGTTTCTCAAGCCCGCAGCGACGGTGAGGACGGAAAGGTGAGTGTGCACATGGAAAAAAAACTGCTTGTGGGGGCCGTGGCCGCACTCTTGGGAGCGGTGACGGCCGTTTTGCTCGTTTTCACGGTCGGCATCCAGCAAGTCCGGCACGTCGAACAGGCCATCGCACAAGAAGTACTCCAAAACGGCTGGTTGACGACAGTGACAGAAACCGCCGTCTATGTCGGGGAGAAGGAATACCGCGTCGCCAGGGGGTGGGACGAGCAAGGCCAGGAAAAATGGATATGGTTTAATGAAGACGAACGATATGAAACCTCCACCACTGGCCTTCTCTCAGCAGAAGACGCCATCCGCACGGCCCTCCAGCAGTACCCCGACGCCCGCATCGTAAGTCTCACCCCCGGATTGTACAAACAACGGCCGGTATGGGTCGTTTTCCTGCAAGAGAATGCGACGAAACATTACGTTTACTTGTACTTGCAGATGACCGACGGCGCCGTGATCCGCCAGCTGACATTGCATTGACAGGTTTTGTCCGTTTCAATGGCGGAGGCGGACATGGTATACTGTTCCTGAGACCGGCCATCCGCGGCATGAGCCGCATTATGGTGGATGAAGGAATGGAATCGGTGTGAAACTGCGTCTGAGCATCATTATCACATCGTTCATCACCACGTTGGCATTGTTGTTCGTCCTATGGTACGGGTATATGACGTGGTTTGAAGAAAAACCGTTGACAGAAAAACTGGCCGCCATCAACGGGGTTCAGGCCGTTGCCGTCGAGCTCAGCCGCGACCAAGTCTCGATCGAATTGGAGTTAGACGAAGAAGCCCAACTCAAAGCGGTGCACGAGGCGGTGCTCGAGGCGGTTCAGCCCCTGGCCAAGCGTCGGAAGGTGGACATTCATTTTCAAGATACCCCCAGCCGGGAAATGGAAGAAATGTGGCACCAGCTGAAGTTCCACGTGGCGGAAGTGCTCAGCCATCATCAATATCGCCAGTTGCTGGACATCGCTGAAACGATGAAAGAGCAGCTGCAATTGGAGAAAGCCATTGCCGATATGAATGCGGAATTCGTCTATTTTCAATTTCAGAAAGGGGAACATCGACTGTATCAAATTTTCCCGCGAAAACAGGGAGAGGAGGGAGCACGTGGTTAAAGAATTGGCGCTGGGCATCATCCCCGCCTTTTTGATTTTCCTCGGCGCCATCGGGGTCAACGTCGTCCCGCTCTTGCTGCTGGCCGTCCTCTTGGGAGCCGCTGTCTTTTTTTTGCACGCCCGCGGCGAATTGAACTTCAACGGGCGGGATCGGGCACGGCACGTCATCCGCGACACGTCGGTCGATTTTGCAGACATCGGCGGACATGAGCGGGTTAAACAAGAGTTGAAAGAAGCGCTGGATTTTTTAAAGTACCACGAACAGGCGAAACACTACGGCATCCGGCCCATTAAAGGGATTCTTCTCAGCGGTCCACCGGGAACCGGCAAGACGATGTTGGCCAAAGCCGCCGCCAATTACACGGACTCGGTCTTTTTGGCCGCTTCCGGCAGCGAGTTCGTCGAAATGTACGTCGGGGTCGGGGCCCAGCGGGTCCGGGATTTGTTCAAAGAAGCCCGCACCCAAGCGATGAAAAAAAACAAAGGCAGCGCCATCATTTTTATTGACGAAATCGACGTGTTGGCCGGCAAACGGGACGGTTCGCAAGCCCGGGAGTACGATCAGACGCTCAACCAGCTGCTGACCGAAATGGATGGCATCAGCACGTCAGAGACGCCCCGCGTTCTCGTCATTGCGGCGACGAACCGCAAGGACATGCTGGACGAAGCGTTGCTCCGACCCGGGCGTTTCGATCGGCACATCGAAGTTGAGTTGCCGGAAAAAAAGGCCCGTTTGCAAATTTTACAACTGCATTGCCGCAACAAACCCCTTTCGGATGAGGTGGATTTGGAAAAAATTGCTGAAGAAACCTTCGGCTTTTCCGGGGCGCAGCTGGAAAGTTTGATTAACGAGGCCGCCATTTATGCCATGCGGGATGGGGCGGAAACCATTGGCCCGAAACACGTGGCACAAGCCATTGACAAAGTCATGTTGGGAGAACAGACGGACAAAGAATCGTCGCAAGAAGAACGGCGGCGGGTAGCGGTGCATGAGTTGGGACACGCCATGGTCGCCGAATTGTTGCGCCCCGGATCCGTGTCCCAAGTCGCATTGAGCCCGCGCGGCGGCGCTCTTGGGTACGTCCGTCAATCTCCGGGGGAAGATCGGTACTTGTATACCCGCGCCCATCTGGAACAAAAAATTATGATCTGCCTCGCCGGCGCCGCGGCGGAAGAGCTCGTCTACGGCCATCGGAGCACCGGGGCGAAAAACGACTACGAGCAAGCGTTTCAGATTGCCAAGACGATGATCGACACCGGGCTCAGTTCCCTCGGCATTGTCGATATGAACTTGCTCAGTAAAGAGACGGTCCATCAGGAGTGCAACCGGATGTTGAATGACCTGTTCCAACGGACGGCGGCCCTCTTGAAACAGCATCAGCCGTTGTTTGAACAAGCGCTGCACGTCTTGTTGGAAGAGGAAGTGTTGAGCGGATCCGCCTTTCGTCAAATGATGCAATCGCAACTGGCAGACCAGGCCGTTTGATGGCCTGGCTTTTCCTTTGTTGGCAGAACAGGTAAAATAGGGATTGACTGTTGAAATTGTGGAATGGGGGACGAACATGCACCTGTCTGAACGCGCGAAAAACATTTCGCCTTCACCGACATTGGCCATTACGGCAAAAGCCAAAGAAATGCGGAGCCAGGGATTGGATGTCATCGGATTCGGCGCCGGCGAACCGGACTTCAACACGCCCCGTCATATCATTGAAGCGGCCATTGAAGCGATGAACAAAGGCTACACCAAATACACGCCATCCGGCGGCATCGTGGAATTGAAACAAGCCATTGCAGAAAAATTTTCCCAAGACAATCAGCTGACCTATGGGACCGACGAAATTACCGTGACGACAGGGGCCAAACACGCCCTTTACAATTTGTTTCAAGTGTTGTGCCAACCGGGGGACGAGGTAATCATCCCGGTTCCGTACTGGGTCAGCTATCCGGAACAAGTGAAACTGGCCGGTGCCACACCGGTGTTTTTGGAAGGGAAAGAGGAAAATAGCTTTAAAATTACGCCGGAACAGTTGGAGGCGGCCATCACCCCCAAGACAAAAGTGTTCTTGCTCAATTCACCCAGCAACCCGACGGGCGTGGTGTACACCCGGGAAGAACTGGAAGCTCTCGGTGAGGTATGTCTGCGCCATCGGCTCATCATCATATCCGACGAAATTTACGAAAAATTGCTGTACGACGATGCAATCCACATCAGTATTGCCGCCCTCAGTCCGGAACTGAAAGCGAATACCGTCGTCGTCAACGGCGTCTCCAAGCCGTATGCCATGACTGGTTGGCGCATCGGGTATGCGGCGGGCCCCAAACCGATTATTCAGGCCATGGAAAAGTTGGCCAGCCACAGCACCTCCAACCCGACGTCCATCGCCCAGTACGCAGCGTTGGCCGCCCTTCGGGGCACCCAAGAACCGTTGGCAGAGATGCGGCGCCACTTCGATCAACGGCGGAAGGTGATGTTGTCGTGGATTGAGCGCATTCCCGGCCTGCGGGCGCTGCGGCCGCAAGGTGCCTTTTACGTGTACGTCAACGTGCAAGGCGCCTACCACACGCCCCATGGCACGTTTACTGACGCCGATGCGTGGGCCCAGGCGTTGTTGGAAAAAGAAAAAGTCGCCGTGGTGCCGGGTTCGGGGTTCGGAACAAAGCATCACATCCGGCTGTCGTATGCCACCAGCTTGGAACAAATTGAAAAGGGCATGGAGCGCATCGCCCGGTTCGTACAAGGATAAACCGGTTCGATCGAACGGGAGGCGTCGCCATGAATGAGCGTCCAGCCGATGACCACTTTTACATGCGCGCCTGGGAAAGCCCCGCCGTCGTGCTTCCCGGTGGTTTGTTGAAGCATTACCGTCACCTGGGTATTCAGGATGACGAAATGATGCTGATCATCCAATTGCTGGCCTTTCGGCAATTGGAACAAAACCGTTTTCCGACGTTCGATCAACTGGCCGAACGCTTGGCGTGCGATCGGCACGAAGTCATGCAACGCATTCAGCGGCTCGTTCAAAAAGGGGTGCTGCAAATCGCCCAATTTCAGGACCCGGTCAGCGGCATGACGACCGAAACATATCAACTGGAGCCGCTCTTTCACAAGTGGCAAGCGTTTGAACGGGGACAACCGGCGGTGGCGCCCACGCCGCCGGGCCAAAAATCGCTTTTTACCGTTTTTGAAGAAGAATTCGGCCGGCCGCTGTCGCCCATGGAGTACGAGCTCATCCAAACATGGCTCGACCGGGAAGGATGTTCCGAAGAGTTGATCATCGCCGCCTTGAAAGAAGCGGTGTTGAGCGGTAAACGGAGTTTTCGCTACATCGACCGCATCCTTTACGAATGGCAGCGCAACGGCATCCAGACACCCCAGGAAGCGCAAATGCACGTCATGCGCTTCCGAGAACGGCAGCAACGGAAAAGCGGGCCCGTGAATTTTACGTTTTACAACTGGCTGGAAGAAGAACCTTCGGGATAATTTCCTCCCGTTTATTTCCCAGGCAAGCGCACCATTCTTTTTATTTCGACGGTCCTCCCGCGATTGCCTGTCGAACGGCCCGCGCAACTTCGTCCCGTCTTGTCAAACGATGACGGGACGAATCAGCTTCTGTCGGCTTCAAACCGTTTTTTCATTTCCCCAGCCGTTTCTTCCGGCTTTTTTAAACAGACCGGTTCCTGATGCAGCGCATTGAGGTAATTGTATTCACTGGTGCCGATGAGACCGAGATTGGTCCGGGCAATGATGCGGACGTGGGCCGACATCCCCGGCGGAGAACCGACCGGCAAATACCAGGCGAGATTCAATCCGCCAAAACCTTGATCGTGTAAATAGGAAAGAATCACCCGCAAATCCCGGCACAATTGGACAATGAGGCGATCCGATACGTGGGCCAAGTCGGACACGGCTTTGCAGATGCCGACAACGTCGATCTGACCGAGGGGCGCAAAGGCGTGCATCCACGCGATGGTGTCGCTTTCGGCGATCCAGCGTTGATCCAAGCGCCGCTCTTCTTCCATGAGCCAGTCAAAATAAGCGATACCGTGTTCTTTGAGAAAGGCTTTGGCTGCCGTCTCCATTTCCCGCTGGTAATTGCTCGGATGGGGAGTGGCCAGCGCTTGAATATGCGGATGCACCACGCTGGCTCCGGCCACGGGCATGTAGTTCCAATTCACCGACAAATAAGTCGAGCCCGGGTCGATGCGCCGCAGCGTGTGCAAATACTGGATGGCCAGTTGAAATCCATCCCGCAGCATCTCCTCGGTAAACTCGTTCAGCGGCACGTAATGGCGGTCAGTCAAACGAATGACGCTGCTGTGTTGACCGTAGGGAAACAAGTTCGGGAACAAGACGGCCTCGCCTTGCCGCAACCGCCCGCTCGGACACACTTTGGCGGGAAATTTGGGCGTCACTTGTTCGACATGTTCCGAACAAAACGGACAACCCGCAGCTTTCGTCTGTTCAACGACCGCCCGGTAGTCCGGCGGCTGGACACGAAAGCCGACGGTGGGGACGAGACGGGATGTTCGGCCGGTCAACGGACAATAACGGACTTCCGTCTTCTGGGCAATCGGTTTCCAACCGTTTCTCGGATCGTAAAATTCCATCACTTCTTCTTCGACGCGAAACTGCGCTGGCAATGGGATCCCTCCTTGAGAAATCATTTCTGACAAATCATTTCCCCATTAGTATGGCGGATTCGAGAATGACAAGTCAATCAAACTGTCGCAACTCTTCAAAAAGGGCGGAAACTTTGCCGCATCTTGACAAGTGAGGTGGACCATTTGCGTTGGCTCATCCAATGGCTGCTGAACAGCCTGGCGTTACTGTTGGTCGATGCGCTGCTGGAGGGCATAGACTTGCAAGGCATCGGCACCGCTTTACTGGCTGCGGTTCTTTTGGGACTCATCAACACCTTCATTCGGCCGCTCCTTGTGATACTCGCGTTGCCGCTGACGGTATTGACGTTTGGACTGTTTATTTTGATCATCAATGCCCTGACCTTTGCCCTCACTGCCTGGTTGTTGCCGGGCTTCACCGTCTCCGGCCCCCTTGCCGCCTTTTGGGGCGCACTGTTGATGAGCTTGTTCAGTTGGGGACTGAACCTTTTGTTCAACCGTAAATGAAACCGCAGACCACAGGAGGAATCATGTATGAACGACACCGCCGAAACCGTCATTTTGGTGGAACAGTTGGATTGGTGGAGGGAAGACCGGCACATCTTAAAAAACATCAACTGGCAAGTAAAGAAACACGAACATTGGGCCGTACTCGGTTTAAACGGCTCGGGAAAAACAACCTTGCTGCAAATGGTGGCAGGCTATTTATGGCCATCCAAGGGACAGATCACCGTGTTGGGAAACCGTTACGGTCAATGTGATTTGCGCCAAGTCCGCAAATCCATCGGCTGGGTCAGTTCCGCCTTGGAAGAGCGGGTTTCCCCCGGTGAGAAAGTCCGAGAGGTGGTCATCAGCGGCAAATTCGCTTCCTTCGGGCTGTATGAACAGTGGGGCGACGACGAGGTTCGGCAAGCCGAACAGCTGTTGCGCCAATTCCAGTGTGAACATTTGGCCGACGCCCGCTTTGGCCGGCTTTCCGAGGGAGAGCGTCAAAAAGTGCTCATCGCCCGGGCGCTGATGGCTGAACCGCAATTGCTCATCCTGGACGAGCCGTGCAATGGACTCGATTTGTATGCCCGCGAGCAGCTGCTCAAGGCCATTGACCAGCTGGCCCGTCAACCACAAGGGCCGACGATTTTGTACGTCACCCACCACATCGAAGAAATCTTACCGGTTTTCCAATATGCCTTGTTGATGGCCGACGGTGCCATTTTGTCTAAGGGCAAAAAAGAATTCGTGTTGACGGCCAAGAACTTAACCAGCGCCTACCGTGTCCCCATTGATGTCCAATGGCGTTCGGGAAGGGTATGGCCGCAAGTCGTGGCGGCAGAGGTCACGAGCGAACACGAGGAGGAGGAAGCATGAAGATCGGCGTCTTGTTTGTCTGTTTGGGCAACATTTGTCGCTCACCGATGGCGGAGGCCGTCTTTCGGCACATGGTCAAGGAGCGGGGATTGGAACAATATTTCGTCATTGATTCGGCCGGATTGAGCGGTTGGCATGCCGGTTCGCCGCCCCATGAAGGTACACGGCGGAAGTTGCAAGAAATGAAGATCGATGCCGACGGCATTGCCGCACGGCAAATACGCCCCGACGATTTGGAGCAATTCGATTACATCCTGGTGATGGATCGCGAAAACTTGCACGGAATCAGCCGACTGTCCCAGAAACTCGGTCAACACCGGGCCCAAATCCACTTGTTGATGGAATTTGCACCGGACGTCGGCGTGAAGGAAGTGCCCGATCCGTATTACAACGGCCGCTTTTCGGAAGTGTACGATTTGGTCTACGCCGGCTGTCAAGGTTTATTGGAAACGTTGATTCAAAAACACGGTTTAACCACCTCAAAAACGCAAAAAGATAAAATTGATTGACAAATATTGCTGAAATGGAAGAATTGTGATATATCTAAAATTGTCAGCTAAAAATTTGTTTCATGTTCCTGAACATTTTCTTTTTGGATTTTCTAACGTTAAATGAGGTGGTACAAACATGGCGATCGATCAAAGTATCATCGGGCGAAAAACCGAAGTGTACACGAGGGAAGTGGAGAAGGGCCACATCCGTCGATTCGTGGAAGCCATCGGGGACGACCATCCGATTTATGTGGATGAAGCTTACGCCGCATCCACGCCGTACCGCGGCATCATCGCCCCGCCGACGTTTGCGACGACGTTGACGATGGACGCCCCCAACCCTTTGAAGAGCGTGCCCGGCTTTGAAATGCGCCGCGTGTTGCACGGCGAACAAGAATACATTTTTCATCGTCCCATGCGGCCCGGCGACAAGTATTGGATTCAGAGCGAAATCGTCGACGTGTATGACCGCCAAGGCTCTTCGGGCCGGATGACGTTCATCGTCATCGAAACGGTAGCTCGGGATATCAACAATTTGCCGGTGGTCACGGGACGCTCGACCATCGTCTATCGTCAAGACATTTAGAAAGGGGCTGAACACGAATGAAGGCGCTCACATTTTCCGAGTTGCAAGAAGGTATGGAGCTGGAAGCCCTCGAAAAAAGTCCCATCGACCGGGTGCAATTGGTCAAGTACGCCGGTGCCTCCGGCGATTTCAATCCGTTGCACACCGTTGACAGTTTTGCCCAGTCAGCGGGATTGGACGGGGTCATTGCCCACGGCATGCTGAGCATGGGGTTCTTAGGTCAATACGTGCGGGCGCTGGTCGGGGTCAACGCCGACATCAAACAAATCAAGGTCCGTTTCCAGCGAATGGTCAAACCAGGCGACGTGCTGACGTGCCGCGGCAAAGTCGCGGCGTTGAATGCCGATGAAAAAACCGCCACGTTTGACATTGCCGCCGTCAATCAGAAAGGAGAAACCGTCACGGCCGGATCGGCGCAAGTGAAGTTTTTCGATTGACCGTTTCATCATTTCAAATTTGAGACACCGTTGCGGTGTCTCTTTTGTTTTGAACGCGGTTCAGTTATCATTATAAAAGACTGTTTTACCGACAGGAGGCATTTAGCGTTCATGAAGACCATCCAACCATCGCTGGAACAGTTAGCCATCAACACGATTCGCACCCTTTCCATCGATGCCATTGAACAGGCCAATTCGGGCCACCCCGGCATCACCATGGGGGCGGCGCCCATGGCTTTTGTCCTGTGGACCAAACTGATGAAACACAATCCGGCCAACCCCGCTTGGTTTAACCGCGATCGGTTCATCCTTTCGGCGGGGCACGGGTCCATGTTGTTATACAGTTTGTTGCACTTGTGCGGTTATCCTTTGGAATTGGAAGACATCAAGCAATTTCGTCAGTGGAACAGCCTGACCCCCGGACATCCGGAATACGGCCACACACCGGGTGTGGAAGCAACAACCGGCCCCCTGGGGCAAGGTATCGCCATGGCCGTCGGCATGGCGATGGCGGAGCGCCATCTGGCCGCGGTTTACAACCGTCCGGGTCACAACATCATCGACCATTATACATACGTCCTGTGCGGAGACGGCGATCTGATGGAGGGCATCAGTTACGAGGCAGCGTCTTTGGCGGGGCATTTGAAATTGGGCCGTCTCATCGTTTTGTATGACTCCAATGACATTTCCCTCGACGGCGCCACGAATATGACGTTTACCGAAGACATAGCAAAACGGTTTGAAGCCGCTGGCTGGCAATATTTGCGGGTGGATGACGGCAATGACGTGTCGGCAATCTACGACGCCATCGTTCAGGCACAACAAGATACAGAACGGCCGACGCTGATCGAAATTCGAACCGTCATCGGTTACGGCAGCCCCAACAAAGCCGGCAAGTCCGATGCCCACGGCGCACCGTTGGGAGCCGACGAAGTGTTGGCCGCCAAAAAAGCGTACGGCTGGCCGAGCCTAGAGCCCTTTTATGTACCGGAGGAAGTCCGCCAGCTGTTCGCGGAAGTGAAAAAACGGGGAATGGAAGCAGAAAAAGCCTGGCAAGAAAAGTGGGACGCTTATGAGGCCACGTATCCAGAGTTAGCCGCCCAACTGAAAGCGGCCATGGTGGGAGAGTTGCCGACCGGTTGGGACGCCGACATCCCCGTCTACGCCCCAGACGCCAAAGCCATCGCCACCCGTTCGGCTTCCGGGGATGTCTTGAATGCCCTCGCCCGGCGGTTGCCCATGTTGATCGGCGGCTCCGCCGACTTGGCGTCTTCCAACAAAACGTTGTTGAAAGATGCCGGGACGTTTTCCGCCGCCGATTACAGCGGCCGCAACATCTGGTTCGGCGTGCGGGAACACGCCATGGGAGCCGTGTTGAACGGCATGATGTTGCACGGCGGCGTCCGGGTGTTTGGCGGCACGTTTCTTGTGTTCTCCGATTACTTGCGCCCGGCCATCCGCCTGGCGGCTTTGATGAAGTTGCCGGTCATTTATGTGTTTACCCATGACAGCATTGCCGTCGGCGAAGACGGCCCGACCCACGAACCCGTGGAGCATTTGCCGTCCTTGCGGGCCATGCCGGGACTGTACGTGTTCCGGCCGGCCGACGCCAATGAGACGGCAGCCGCTTACCGGTTTGCGCTCAAGGAAGCCGACGGGCCGGTCGCCATGATTTTGTCGCGGCAAAATTTGCCCATCTTGGAAGGGACAAGGGAGCGGGCAGCAGAACACTTTGCTCGAGGAGCCTATATTTTGCGGGAACCGGATACGCCGCCGCAAGGCATCTTATTGGCCACCGGCTCCGAAGTGGCGTTGGCAATGGAGGCACAACGGCAGTTGGCGGAAGAAGGGTACGCCGTGCGGGTTGTCAGCATGCCCAGCTGGGAATTGTTTGATCGGCAACCGCAACAATACCGGGAAACCGTCTTGCCGCCGACCATCAAGGCGCGACTGGCCATCGAAATGGCCCGGCCCCTCGGGTGGGAAAAATATGTCGGGGAAGAAGGAAAAGTGCTGGGCATCGATACGTTTGGCGCCTCGGCGCCCGGCCAAAAGGTTATGGAAGAATTTGGCTTTACCGTCCAGCATGTGGTGCAACAGATGAAAGAACTGTTGACAGCCCGGCGGTAAAAGCAGGGATGCGCAAAAAGAAGCCGTCCCACGGCTTCTTTTTGCGTCTTGGATAAAACTCATCGTTTTCGCGCATGTGCAAAAGACGCCGTGGAAACGGTGAATGGGGCAGGAGGTTATACATTGGCCAAATCGTTCGATCGACGTTTAGGCTTGATCATGTTTTTATTGGTGACCATCTTCATCGGCTTTGGCTTGATCATTCCCGTCATGCCGGTCTTGGTACAAGAAACAGGGGCCGCGCCATACCATTTGGGGTGGCTGTTGGCCATTTACGCCTTTTGTTCCTTCATCTTGTCTCCCGTTTGGGGCGGGTTGTCGGAGCGGTACGGCCGCCGTCCGCTCATCATGATCGGAACAATCGGTTATGCCGTCAGCTTTTTCTTGTTCGGGATCGCCGCCGATCATTTGTGGCTCATGTACGTGTCGCGCATTCTCGGCGGCTGTTTTTCCGGCGCCGCCACTTCCGTCGCCATGGCCTACGTGGCCGACATCACCTCTGAGGCCGACCGAAATAAAGGCATGGGTTTGGCGGGGATGTCCATTGGGCTCGGGTTTATCATCGGACCGGCCGTTGGCGGGTTGCTCAGTCTGGTCACTTTGACGTTTCCTTTTTTCGTCGCTTCGGGGCTGGCCCTTTTGGTCACCGCCATCGTCTACACCTCTTTAAGTGAAACGTTGTCACCGGAAGAGCGGCAACAACAGCGCCAACAGTCAAAAGCTTCCCGGTGGACGGCATTTACCGGGGCATTGAAATATTTGTATATCGTCGCTTTCATCGGTTCCTTTGGTTTGGCGGGATTGGAGGCGATACTCCAATATTTTCAAATGGTGAAAATTCAAGCGACACCCTTCCAAATCGGAATGATCTTGCTCATCAGCGGCATCGTCGGAGCCTTGATCCAAGGCGGCGTGGTACGAAGAATTCCATCGGGATCCGAACTGCGGTTCATTGGCATCGGCTTGGTCATTTCCGCCGTGGGCATGTTGTTGATTTTGTTTTCGTCTAATTTTTGGACAGCCACGCTGTACGTGGTCATTTTCGGAGCGGGAAACACCTTGATCCGACCGTTGGTGACGTCCTTAGTGACCAAAAAATCCAGCGTCGGTCACGGCATTTCCACTGGCCTTGTGACCTCGATGGACAATTTGGGACGGATGATTGGACCATTGGCAGCCACCAGCATGTATACCGCCAACATTCATCTGCCTTTTCTTGTGATGGCGGCAGTGACGTTGCTTTCCCTGTTCTTAGTGCTGGGTTATGTCCATCACGACAAAAAAATGGCCCCCTCGGTTTCAAAGGGTTGAACAATGCTCAATCGATGATCACCGGCCAGGGGGTCGCTCGTTTATCGTTGATGCGGTAACATCCGACCTCGGGCGCAGGTCCGGCCAGTGACACAACGATGTACGGAATGTCTTCATACGGCGCCAGCAAAATGTCCAAAGGCGACGGAACGGCTGGCGCTGTGGGGTGGGAATGGTAAATTCCGGCCAGTTGTTCCCCGAGGGTGTGGATGTGTTCAAACACGCGTTTCACTTGCTGGTCGTCCATGCGAAACGAAAACGGACTGGCTGCCGTGTTTTTCATCGGCCAAATCGAACTGGCCCGTCCGCCTCTTCCCGACAACAGCCCGCACGCTTCGTTGGGCAACTGGTCCCGGCAGTGGCGGATCATTGCTTCCCAAACGGGTCGCCCGATGACCAAGGGTCGTTCATGGAATTTACTGCGTGGTGCGCCTTCTCCCGCAACATCCGGCATTCTGATTGGCCAACGGTTTGACGACGCGGACGGACGTCCCTGACAACCTGTCCGGTTGTGTGTGGTGCAACACGACCGGTTTGTGATACTCCGTCCGAACGGGGCGCATTTTTCTTAAACGGTAAATTTCCCGCAGTTGTTCAGGAGTCACGTTATCCCTTCCTTTCTTTGTGGGTTGTTGATCATGCTATTCATGGCTCGCCCGGAAGGAAACGGCAATGGCCCCGGCTGTCCGAATGCTACGACATGTTTTTAAACGGATTGAACGGAACCGGTTGAATCGTGTGATACGGTTTGAAAAACGACGAAAAACTTCCGGCCGACGCTGAGAGCCCGTTGGCGTGGACCAGCACCGCTGGCTCCCGCAGCTCGGTCAGGCGGTTTTGCTCCAACATTTTTTTGTATTTCGTCTCTCTTTCTTGATAATCGTGGATGGCTTTTTTGTACTTTTCTTCTTTTTCTTCCAGCGCCTGTATTTTTTCATGCAGCTTTTCCAACGATTGTTTCAATTCTTCGGCCGTCGTTTCGTACTGGGCAATCAGCTCGTCTTTTTGTTGAATCAGTTGAAGGTATTCCTCCAATTGCGCCTCTTTTTCCTTTAACTGGCCATGAATGTCCTCCCATTCTTCCGGCGTCTTTTGCCATTCCAACATCATCGTCTGGTATCGGGAAATGGTCTGATCTTTCAGCCTCAACTGTTCTTCAAATTTCTCCTGCTGTTCTTTGAATCGTTCAATCTGGCGCTCCTTTTCCTTCAACTGCTCACGAAATTCCTGCTCTTTCTTCTCCATCCGTTGACGAAATTCTTGCCCTTTTTCTTCGACCCATTGCAGAAATTCCATTTCTTTCGCGTCCAGCAGACGGCGCGACGCCTGTTCCTTTTCCTCCAACTCCGCCAACTGATGCCGCAATTCATCGATGGTCTTTTCCGCTACATGGTGCATGGCTTCCAACCGCTGCAGCTGTTGTTCTTTGGCTTCCAGCATCTTTTCAAAGCGTTGCCGTTGTTCCGCTTCTTTGTCCTGACAAGCAGCCAGCAGGGCGCTTAACCGGGCGTGTTCGCGGCGGAATTCTTGTTCGATTTCCTCATGCTTTTCCTGCTGTTTCAACATGTGTTGATGTTGTTTGTTAATGATGTCGTTCAACTGTTTCAGCTGCTTTTCTTTTTCTTCCGACGCCTTGCGCAAATCGGCCGCTTTTTTTTCCCATTCGTTCACTTTGTGGGTCAACTGGTCGATGACCTGCTGGTATTCCATTTCTTTTGCCCGAGATTGCCGCACGAGTTCGTCAACCTGTTTCTTTAGCTGGGCATTGGCTTCGTCGCGTGACCCGTGTTCCTGGTTCTGTTCTTTTTGCAGCTGTTCTTTCAACTCTTTCAGTTCGGCGCGGTATTGGTTTGCTTTTTGTTCAAAGTAGTTGCGCTGACGAATCAAGATAGCCATTTGTTCTTTCCAAGTTCGCGTCGTGGCCTTTTGGTGATTTGCCATGAAACGACCTCCCATTCCGAATCAACCTTCCTTATAGACATATGTACCGGTGGAAAAAGTGTTCATGTGGCAGAAACAAAAAAACGGGAGAAAACCTGTTCTCCCATCAGTGACTAGCCATCGGCCATGACGCCTCCCAAGCAGTTTAGGGAACCGACGGCGTGGGAATGACATCCGGGAATGTGACGCAATCTTGGACGACGAGGTTGGCATCCGGTACCGCTTTGAACCCGGTGTCAAACACAATGGTTCCCAAGGCATTGCGCAAGATGAGCCGGTACTCGTCGGTCGTCCCCGGCAATTCGCGAAGCGTCAGTTCAAAGGAAAGGGTATCTTGCGTGTTGGTGGCCGTAAAGGTCCGGACGCCGGTGCCCGTAACCACCGCCTGCAAACCGCCGCCGTTAATGGCAGCGCAACTCGGGCTGCTGATCTGAGTCGGGGTGAAGACAAAGCTGAAATCGCCGGGCACTTCGTCGGTCGGTGTCGGCGTGGGCGTCGGCGAGATGGTGTCGACAAACGTGTACGAGAAGATGCTGCCGCCCGGGTTGCAGCTGGGGCAGATGTCGGCAATCAGCTGTTCCGTTCCCACTTCGTCTACGCCGTCAAACAACACTGTAGAGTTGCTGAGAATGACGTTGGCCGTCGCTTGGCAATCGCAGTTTTGCCGCGGGAAAATTTCCGGACATTGGGCCGGAAACACGATGGGCGGGCATTGAAACGCCGAAGGGGCCGGTGTCGGAACGGGAATGTCGTTCGGGCGGGGTTGGCAAAATTTCGCCAAGACTTCGAGTTTCACTTCGGCTTCGACTTGAATTTCTTTGCAGATGGCCACATCCAGCAAAATTTGACCGCCGAGAATCGGTTCCAACGGCGTGCACTCGATGGCCGTAATGCGGCAGAGGATGTTGTTTTCATCCAGCGGTTCCGGCAGGCAGAGCACGATTTCTTCGTCAAATTGCACCGTCACCGGGAATTCGCACAGCAATGTGCCGTCGGCAAAGATGCGAATCAACACCGTGGCGCTGAACAAGAAACGGACGATGCCGACCCGCACCACATTGCCGCCAATCAGCATGTTTTCCCGACGGATACTGACAATGCGGCAATAAAATTCGGGACCCTGAGTCGGTTGCGGTTTGGGAATGAGCGGAAACGTCGGCGGAACGACCGGTTCCACACATTGCACCGTGATATTTTGTCCGGCTTGAATGGCTTGGTTCACTTGTTCCAGGCAATCGCTCGGAATTTGGATTTTGTTTTGGTAACGGTTGGCCGAGACGACCCAGTCATACACTTTTTGTACGCGTATGCATTCTTCCTGAAGGTCATTGGGAACCGGCAGAGGGGCAGTCGGTGTCGGCGTCGGTGTTGGAATTTGAAAACCTTGAATCAGTTTATTTTGCCTCACCAAAATAAACCCTTCCTTTCTTCAGTCAGTTGTAGTATGCAATACATCCTATGGCGAACGCGGGGATTTGGTTTGTAAGGCAAACGCCTATTTTTTAGGTGAATCTTTCAGGTACGAAGGAGGAGGTTCAGAAAGGAATGCCGAAGCGGCGCATAAACCATTCGTCGTCGTATTTCCTTCGGGCCATATACTGACGGCGTTGTTCCAACACCCCGTCGGCCAAGACCGCTTCTTCGATGCGGGAGGAATCGACATGTTGGATGAGGTTTCGGCACGCGGCAATGCGGGTTTCATTGAAATGGCTGTACGCCATACGCATCATGTTGTAGTAAACGTGTTCCATCGTGACCGAATACGGATGGGACTGGCGAAACAAATGGAGTACTTTGACCAGCGGTTGCACATAACACGTGTAACCGAATAGCCAGAGCTTGATGGACAACTCCACATCTTCAAAACCCCAGACGCGAAATTTTCGGTCAAAACCGCCCACATCGAAAAACGTGCGGCGCCCGATGGCCAAACAGCCGCCCGGAAGGATGGCGGTCGGCACCGGTGACAAGGCTTCCTTGTTCCACTGAACGCCCAACATCCGGTTCAGCGTCTGTCCATAACCGACGACGTTGGGACGATGGATCGAGGCGATGCCCGGCGTTACGGCGTCGGCCAGCCCGCTTTGGATCAAGCTGACCAAATGGTCCAGCCAGTAATTTTGGAAAAAAAGGTGGGCATCGCAAAAAATGAAAAACTCTCCCCGGGCGTGTTCCGCTCCCAAGTTACGGGCAGCCGCTGCACCGATTCCCTCGGTGCGCAAGACCTTGACCGGTTTGTCCCGCCACGAATCCAAAAAGCGGCACCCGTCGTCGGTGGAGCCGTCGTCCACGACGATGATTTCAAAAGGATGGAGCGTTTTGACGTGAAATGCCGACTCCACGGTCATGCGCACGTTCTGTCCTTCATTTTTCACCGGAATGATCACCGAAACGAGAGGCAAACCCGCATCGGACATGGGCTCACTCCTTTCTTACCCGACATCCTATGCCGCAACGTCCGACCGGTGCCCCGGATGGCCCCTTCGCGCCAACAGTGGCATTCTTCGTCGGCCGACATACAATGAACGCAGGGAAAGTGTCCTGTTTCGTCAAGGGAAAGAAGCAGAAAGAGAGGAAGGGGCCTGTTACGAGTTGCCGAACAAGGGGGGAGGAGGTTGCAAGAGTTCCCCGTCTTTTGGGACGGGCAAGCATGCGGAACGATCCCGTTCGCCATGTTGCCGGCTTTGCGGCTGTTTTGCGAGGAGAATGGCATCGCCTTCCGTTGGGAAACCGAACCTTCCCGCGTCGACCTGCGCTCGGGACTGGCCGGCAACATTTGTGTCTTGATATGGGGCGACCATCCGTCGGCCACCGCCGATGCCCAGCAACTGGAACGGGAGATGTTGCTTCAGCTCCAACAGTTCCTCGTCCATGCCGGCATCGGGGTCGTTTTTTCGTCTTCGGCATCCGTTGCACCCTTGGCCCAATTCGCGGTTCAGATCACCGCCCGGTTGGACGAATCGACGGCCGAACCCCATGCCTTGCTCTATACGAACGAGCGTGATCGCCGCCGGTCCCTCGTCGACGTTTTGGAACGGGAATTAAAACAAGCGGACCTGTTGACCCGCGTGGAGAGCCGCCCTTCCGGTGCGGCATTGTCGGTGACGGAAATCGCGTGCTGCTTACCTGCATCCATGCCGCCAACGGCCAGGAAGCAGTTTGCCCAAACCTGCGTTTTGGCCGTCGCCTCCGGCCTGATCCGCTTCTTCTTGCAAGAAGCCCGTGTCTCGATTTGGGCTTGTCTCAAACCGGCCCTCATGAATTGGTTGACCGGCTCCAGCGCACCGGCCCCGCCGGCCGCCAAAACCGCGGGGGAAAGGACCGCATCGACCGACGGGCATGCGGCTCCGGCCCGACAACCGGGAACATGGGCTGCAGAAGTGTTTTTTGACTACACAGTCATCCGGTCTGAATTGGAACACCAACCGCTGATCGTTCGGGGAAACTTGTACATCAAAAACACCGGCCAAGCCATCTTGACGAACCCCGTCATTTGCTTGCGGATTGACCCGCCGGACAACGCGCAGTTGAGCGGGCAAATGTTGCCCGCCCACATGGTGGAAACCTTGGGAATCCAAGGGGCCGATGGGGTCAAGGGATGGCGACTGTTGAAACCCGAAGAGCTGGCGCAAGAAAAACGGCCCGGGGAACACTGGATCGCCCCGGTCCATCCGGTCCACATCGCACCACATACCGTTTTTCCTTTTCAAAATTTTCAATTGTCGGTGCGGACAACAGGGCATGGACGCGGCGGATACGTCACTGTGGAAGGAGCGGTCTTTTTTCGCGAACCGCAACTGCAGTTTTCCGCCAACAATCGGATTGTCTTGTCTTACTGACGGCAAGAGGGAGGGAGGAAAGGAGATGGAGTGGGCCATGGAGTTGACGTGGCTGGAATTGGTCGTGCTTGTCTTGGCCAGTTTTCGGCTAACCCGCCTGATTGTGTACGACGAAATTACGGCATTTTTGCGAGACCCGTTTTTCACCGTCACGTACGAAGATGACGGTACCGGGCGGGTGGTGCGTCATGTCCATCTCAAAGGAACGGGCCTCCGGCAATGGCTCGGGACGTTGCTCAGCTGCCATTGGTGCGTCGGCATCTGGTCATCGGCTTTGGTCGTGGCGCTGCACTGGCTTGTTCCGGCCACTTTTCCACTGCTGTGCGTCTTGGCCGTGGCCGGAGCGGCCGCTTTTCTCGAGACGAAACTGTATTTGGACGGATAGAACAGCCGTTCATCGGGAGAAGGTGACGTTATCGGAGCGAGATGTGACGGTACTTGGCCTGGACCAGGGCCGCTTCTGCCAAGACGTGCTGGGTATGGCGAACCGTGCCCATCTGTTCGTGCACCCGGTAAGACAACAGCCGTTCCGGCACAAATTGAAAATGATGGTACAGAAGCACCCGCAGCCAAAATTCGTAGTCGTGGGCATAACGCAACGATTCATCAAACAGGCCCACCTGACGAAAAATGTCCATGTGGAGCATGACTGTGCTGCCGTTAATGAGACAGTGCTGTTTCATGTGTTCAAAAAAGCGGGCCCGGTCGGCCAGCCAAAAGGAAGACGGTTGGCCGATGACGCGGCCGTTGGCATCGATGAGTCGATAAGCCGTAAAGCTGGCCAACGCCCGATGCTGTTGCATCCATTGCAATTGTTTGGCAATTTTTTCCCGGTCAAACACATCGTCGGCGCTCAACCAAGCAAAATACTGCCCGGAGGCATAGCGGATGCCCATGTTGAGGGCCGTCGCCGTGCCGCCATTGGCTTTTTCTACGTATCGAATGCGGGGCATGTACGGAACGATTTTTTCCTTATATTGATGAGAGCCGTCGTTGACGACGATGACTTCGACGTAAGGGTACGTCTGCCCGAGGGCACTTTCAATGGCTTGATCCACATACGGACAATTGTAAAACGGAATGACCACCGAAACGGTTACCGGTCCGACCATCCTGAACCTCCTAACAAAGAAACTTTCGCGCGACTCGTTGACCCTCCTCAACCGGCAGCAAACCGCCCTTCACCGGTGCCGTTGGCGGTACAGATGTTCCAGCGTCTCGATGATTTGCTGTTCAAACCGTTGTTTTGTAAATGTTTGGGCCACTTTCAGCCCGCCGGCCAACAGCCGTTCGTACAACGCCTTGTCGGTCAAAACGGCCAAAATCCCGTCGGCCAACGCCTGCGGGTTGCGCGGCGGGGTGAGATAGGCGTTGACCAAATGGGTGCAATAATCCAACAATCCCCCCGAGTTGGTCGCCACCACCGGCGTGCCGCAGGCCATGGCTTCCAGGGGCGGGAGGGCATACCCTTCATACCAGGACGACGAGACGAACAGATCGGCCGATTGGTAAAGGACGGCCATATCTTGGTCGCTGGACGGGCGAAAGATTCGGTACGGAACGCCGGGCAGATGCAAATCTCTTTCGGGACAGACCAAATAAACGAGCAAATTTCCGGGATAGCGGCTACGCACCAATTGCATGGCTTGGACAAAGTCGAAAAATCCTTTCATGGCGTATCCGTATGCCGGATCGCGCGCGATATATAAAATGATCTTCGTCCGGTTGTGATCGAATTTGTTCAACGCCCGCGGTTGGAAAGTGGCCGGATCGACACCGGGATTCACGACGGTGGAGCGTTGGCCGACGTGCTGAAAGATTTGTTCGTCCAACCAGCGGGAGATGGAAATGATGGGTACCCCTTGGCGGTAGGTCCATAACGCCGTCGCCTTGTCCGGCACCCAGTACGGCTCAAACCCGAGACTGAGGCGGACCGTCTGCTGCGGCCAGGCATAGTAAGCGGGCAAAAACGTCGTGTAAAAGTTGGGCAGCACCACATCACCATAAGGGATGTAATGCGGTTCCAGACGGGGAATCGGGAGCAGTTGCGCTTTGACCGGATAAACATGGGTTGTGACGGACAACAACGGGATGACGACTTCATGTCCTCGCTGAACGAGGGCGTTGGCAATGTCGATCAAGACTTTACACCCTCCGCTGAGGTGTAAGACCCCCATGGGAATGACGACTTTCATTGGACATCCCTCCCGGTGTCACTTCCTAGCATAGCGTATTCTTGAGTCTCAACAGTGGGGACGGGGTATGCATCCAATTTGCCGTTGGGACAAGCCGTCCCTGTCCAACGACAGGTCGCACGCCTGCCGCGCCTAAGGAGCCGGAATGCCTTGCAAAATCCGGGAAATGGCAGTTTCAAATGCATGGACACTGCGTTCCCAGGTCCATTTGGCCGCTTCCTTTTCCCCTTCGCGGGCCAGCCGGCTTCGCAATTCGGGGTTGTGAATCAGCCGATCCAAATCGTAAAACAGTCGGTTTTCGTACCGATAACTCATCAAACAATTGACTTCGTGCCGACAATAGTCGGCATTGCCGCTGTTGTAGACGGTGACGAAGGCCGCACCGCACCGCATGGCTTCAGGCCGGGAAGGGAAGCCGCATCGTACGTGGACGAACTGACAAAAATATGGGCCTCGTTGTAGTGGTAGCACAGTTCTGTATCGTCTTTTGGCGTGAGAATTCGGAACCAACCGGAACTGGCCAAATGCCGCAGTTGGGGCGAGGAGGCCCATTCGCCTGGCGGACAAAAAAGGAAGATCGGAATGACCGGGTAATAGCGCTTGATCTGGAGTAACGTCCGAATTAAATAGGGACTGCTGAACGAATCATGATGTCGTTATTTGAACAGGTGGAGCTAGCCTGAAGAACAATCTTAAAAATGCGTACAAAAGAAGGCGAAGTCGCCTCTCCAGGTTCATCACCAAAAGCGTGAGC
>PKQY01000082.1 GCA_017577895.1 Bacillota bacterium | reverse complement strand
GTCTGTAAATCAAGATCCTCTCAGCACGATCCAGTATAGAGGATCTTTTCAGAACATCAATCGTTTCAGAACATCAAACGTTGTTTTTTTTCATCCTCCAACGTTATATTTTATTTTGTTATATTTTGTTCAGCGAAAAGCAGGGGAGCCATATGACAGAACGACAACCGAAACTATGGACCAAAGATTTTGTCATCGCCGCTTGTGCCGCTTTTTTTGTGTCCTTCGTCTTTCACATCCTGATGGTGACGATTGCGCTGTATGCCACCGAAACGTATCACGCCACCACCAGTGAGGCCGGTCTGGCGGCGGGGATGTTCATCATCGGGGCGTTGGTCGTCAGGTTATTTGTCGGCTACCTCATCGAAGCGTTCGGACTGAAGCGGATGTTGCTGGTCAGTTTGTTGATCTATATTTTGTCCTCGTTCTTGTATTTGCTGAAAGTCAATTTGGCGTTCCTGCTGATGAACCGGTTTGTCCACGGAGTCGGCATGGGCATGGCCACCACCGTGACCAGCACCATCGTCGCCCAAATCATTCCCCCCCAACGCCGCGGGGAAGGCATCGGCATTTACAGCCTCAGTCCCGTGTTGGCCAACTGCATCGGGCCCTTTGCCGGTCTGTTGTTGAGCCAATACGTCGGCTTTCAGGCCATTTTCATCCTTTGCCTCGTCTTGAGCATCGTCGGCTTGGGCATTTCCCTGGTCTTGCGGGTACCCCCCTCTCCTGCATTGTCACCGGCGGCCGTGAAAGGCATTCACCTTTCTAATTTCATCGAGCCGAAGGTGGTGCCGGTATGCCTGATCATATTGATCAGCGGTTTTTGTTATTCCGGCGTCGTCTCGTTCCTCAGCTTCTACGCCCAGGAACTGGGCGTCGTCAAAGCGGCCAGCGTGTTTTTCATGGTGTTTGCCATCGCCATTTTGTTGTCGCGGCCCTTTACCGGCCGGCTGTTTGACCTCAAAGGCGCCAACTTCATCATGTATCCGGCCATCGTCCTGTTTGCGGCGGGCATGATGCTCCTCAGCATGGCCCAAAATTCCTTCACCTTGCTGTTGGCGGGCGCCATCATCGGCCTCGGTTACGGCAACATCCAATCCATCACGCAGACGTTGGCCGTTCATCTGTCCCCGCCCAACCGCATCGCCATGGCGACGTCCACGTTTTTCATTCTCTTGGACGTCGGCTTCGGCTTCGGCCCGTATTTGCTCGGCTTTTTGATCCCGTACACCGGTTACGGCCATCTGTACTTTTTGTTGAGCTTCGTCATTTTAGGTCTGATCGGTCTGTACGAACTCGTTAACGGCAAAAAAGAACGGGCCGGGAAGAAATTGCACGCCTCGATCCATATGAAAAAATGCCGCTGCCCCTGAGAATCAACTCAGGGCAGCGGCTTAGTTTTCTGGGCTTGAAATTCCTTTTGGTCCGTTCTTGGTCAGCTGTTTTATTGTTCATATTTTCTCAGTTCAATTCGTCCCACAGCCCTGCGATGCACTTCATCGGGACCGTCAGCCAGACGCAACGTGCGAATCGTGGCCCACATATAGGCCAATGGAAAGTCAGCACTCACTCCAGCCGCCCCGTGCACTTGAATAGCCCGGTCAATGACCTTCTGAGCGACGTTGGGAGCAACCACTTTGATCATGGCGATTTCGGCTTGCGCGGCTTTATTGCCCACCGTGTCCATCATATAAGCCGCTTTCAGTGTCAGTAAGCGGGCTTGTTCGATTTCGATTCTCGAGTCTGCGATCCACTCCCGGATGACCCCTTGTTCTGAGAGCGGTTTCCCAAAGGCTACCCGTTTTGTCGCCCGCTTGCACATCAACTCCAAGGCCCGCTCAGCCGCACCGATCGCCCGCATGCAGTGATGAATGCGACCCGGTCCGAGACGTCCCTGGGCCATGGCAAACCCTTTCCCCTCTTCCCAAATGAGGTTTGATACCGGTACACGTACATTCTCAAAAATCACTTCCGCATGGCCATGCGGCGCATCATCATATCCAAATACCGGCAACATCCGTTTAATGGTGATACCTGGTGTATCCATGGGCACAAGAACCATCGAATGCTGTTCATGACGAGGCGCATCCGGATTCGTTTTCCCTAAAAAGATCCCGATTTTACAACGGGGATCGCCAGCACCCGTAATGAACCATTTGCGGCCGTTAATCACATATTCGTCGCCATCCCGAACAATGGTTGCACTAATATTCGTCGCATCGGATGAAGCCACGTCGGGTTCAGTCATGATAAAACAGGAACGAATTTCGCCGTTTAAAAGCGGAATGAGCCATTTTTGTTTTTGTTCTTCCGACCCGTAACGGACGAGCACTTCCATGTTCCCGGTGTCCGGCGCTGAACAGTTAAACACTTCCGGGGCAATCGGTGAACGTCCCATGATTTCTGCCAGCGGCGCATATTCCAAATTGGTCAATCCGGCTCCGTACTCGCTGTCGGGTAAAAAAAGATTCCATAATCCAGCCGATTTGGCCTGTTGTTTCATCTCTTCCATAATCGGCGGAACTTGCCACCGATTTTTGGCCAATTGCTCCGCATAGACCGGTTCATTGGGATAAACGACTTCCTCCATAAATTCTGTCAATCTCTTTATCAGCTTCTTTGTTTTTTCGTTAAAATCGAAATGCACATACACCATTCCTTGATGCATCAGATTTTTTATTTTACAAATATTTTGAATAATTGAATGTCATTCATATATATATTTTTCGGAAATTAATGTATCATGATTTGCCAAAAAGAGTCAACTGATTGTTTTGAAATTTTCTACCCGCCAAGATACAACTTCCTCACTTCATCGTTGTTTTTCAGCTTTTCCGGCTCCCCTTCCAAAGCGATCCGGCCATTTTCCAGAACATAGGCGTAATGGGCAATTTCCAATGCCATATGGGCGTTTTGCTCTACCAGCAAGATGGACGTACCTTCTTCGTTAATTTGTTTGATGATCCGAAAAATTTCCTGAACAATATTGGGCGCCAGCCCGAGGGATGGTTCGTCCAGCAGCAAAATTTGTGGAGCTCCCATCAGCGCCCGGCCGATGGCAAGCATCTGTTGCTCGCCGCCGCTGAGCGTTCCGGCCAGTTGGTTCAACCGCTCTTTCAAACGGGGAAAAATCGCGAGGACCCGCTCCATATCAGCTTTGACTTGCCGATCTTTACGGGTATAAGCACCGATTTTTAAGTTTTCCTCGACGGTAAACAATGGGTATATGCGACGGTTTTCAGGACAATGGATAATTCGCCGCCGGACGATGTCACTGGGCTTTTTTCGGAGCATCGACTCGCCGTTCAGTTCGTAGCGCCCCTGGCGGGGCGTGACGAGTCTCGAAATCGTCTTCAGTGTCGTCGTCTTCCCGGCACCATTGGCTCCCAACAAGGCAACAATTTGGCCGGGGGTTACTTTCAGCGAAACATTTTTCAAGGCATGAACATGTCCATAATAAACAGAAATTTGTTCAAGTACGAGCACTTGCATCCACCTCGCCGGTAAGCCTCAATGACCACCGTTTTGCACTTCTTGCGGTCGCCCTTCTGCTATTTTCTTTCCAAAGTTCATGACAATGACATAGTCGGAAATTTTCATCACCATGGACATGTCGTGTTCGATTAGAAGGACTGTGTAATTCATTTCTTTTTTCAAACGGACGATCAAATCACTAATCCGTTGTGTCTCTACCGGGTTCATCCCTGCCACCGGTTCATCGAGCAAAATCAGTCGCGGATTGTTCATCATCGCCCGACCGATGTCGACCATTTTTTGATAGCCAAACGGCAAATTGTACACTAGTTCATCTGCCAGATGTTCGATCTCCAACAGTTCTAAGACTTCTCTCGCCCTTTTTATTGCTTCGCGTTCTTGGCGGACGACAGAAGGAAGACGCAACGCGATAGAAAAAATGTTTTTCTTCATTTGCGGATGCAAACCGGTAAGCAAGTTGTCAAGCACCGTCATTTTCGAAAACAGCTCGACGTTTTGGAAGCTGCGGGCGATGCCGAGCTGAATCACTTGGTGAGGTTTGGCGAGAAGCAAATTGTGACCGTTAAACGTCAGTTCGCCTTCCGTTGGCGTATAAAAACGGCTGATACAGTTAAACACGGTCGTCTTGCCGGCGCCATTGGGACCAATGATCGAAAAAATCTGTCCTTCCGGGACTTCCATTGTCAATCGATCAACTGCCGTCAAGCCGCCAAACCGCACGGTCAAATTCTTACAAATTAACATACTGCTCATCCCCTTCCGCTTTCTCTTTGACCAACTGTTGAAAAGGCTGATCATGCGAACGTTTTTTCTGGAAAAGTTCCTGCAAAGAGACCAGGCCTTGCGGGCGAAAGAGGATGATGAGAACCATAGCCGCGCCAATGACGAGGTTGGTCACCCCGATGAATTGGCTGGTAAAGTGGGGAATTAAGGTAAACAACACCGTCTCGCCGACACCATCCCTTGCGACGATTTCGGCACCTGGCTGAGAATATTGCGCATGACATGCACGCGGCAGCGCTGCCAGGTCGCTCCCGTCAGCACTTGTTCAATCGCTTGTTTCAGCCCTTCGTGCGCATCGCTGATGACCAGCTCCACGCCGCGCAATCCCCTGGCCGCCAATCGGCGTAAAAA
>PKQY01000081.1 GCA_017577895.1 Bacillota bacterium | reverse complement strand
CACAAAAGTGAAGTCGTTCAACTTAGCGGTGACAGCTATCGTCTGAAGTATCGGCAGACGATTTTTCTAGGGATATAGTGTTTAAAACCATTTAGCAAAAAATGCTCAAAAGGTCTTGACGGTTACAGAAGTCAGTGAAAACCAGATCGTTCCATGTAAAATGACAGAAATAGAGGCCATCGATGCGGCCCATTCATTTTTAAAGAAAAACGTTCTTTTAAATTTAAAATTCACAGCTCCAGAATTTCACATTGAGCACTGCCAGTCATTTTATCGTCCCTATTGGGTCGTGAAAAATGACAGAAACGACGAAAGGACCGATCCGATTCAAATGATTGTCGACGCGGTGACCGGAAAGTATTATTTGTCCTAGAGTCAAATACGTAACCGATCACACAAAACACTTTGGGAATAAACCCTGCTTCTGCGAATGATGATCTTTATTCGAAGCGGGTATTCCTAAAGTGTTTTTTTGTTCTTTTTGTTCCAATGATTGATCACGACTAGACAATTCATTTTGGATACAGTATCCTTAATGTAAAAGAGAAAGAAAATCAGAAATGTTCAGGGGAGGGTTCGCATGACTTCAAAAGCATTACATGAAGAATTGCGCCAAGCCGTTCGAAAAATTTGCGCCGACTTTCCGGATGAATATTGGCGCGAATTGGACCGGGAACGGGCTTATCCCGAAGAATTTGTCAATGCGCTCACCAAGGCCGGCTATTTGTCCGTGTTGATTCCGGAAGAATACGGCGGTTCGGGGCTGGGCATTACGGAGGCGTCCATCGTCCTAGAGGAGATCAACCGTTGCGGCGGCAACTCTGGGGCGTGCCATGCACAAATGTATACCATGGGTACTTTGTTGCGGCACGGTTCGGAAGAGCAAAAGAGAAAATATTTACCGAAAATTGCGTCGGGAGAGTTGCGGTTGCAAGCGTTTGGCGTGACGGAACCGAATACCGGTTCGGACACGACAAAATTGCGCACCTTTGCCGAACGGAAAGGCGACAAGTATATCGTCAACGGGCAAAAAGTGTTTATCTCCCGTGCCGAGCATTCCGATTTAATGTTGCTGCTCGTACGGACGACACCCTTGGATCAGGTGAAGAAGAAGACAGAAGGGTTGTCGGTGTTGCTCGTGGATTTGCGGGAAGCGGTGGGCAACGGCATTACGATTCGACCCATTCGGACGATGATGAACCATGCGACGACCGAGTTGTTCATCGAAAACTTGGAAGTGCCGGTGGAAAACTTGATCGGTGAGGAAGGAAAAGGATTCCGGTACATTTTGGACGGCATGAACGCGGAACGGATTTTGATCGCTGCAGAATGTATCGGTGACGGCCGGTGGTTTATTGAACGGGCAGTGAAATATGCCAATGAACGGATTGTTTTCAACCGTCCCATTGGGCAAAACCAAGGTATTCAGTTTCCCATTGCCCGGGCGTACATCAACGTGGAAGCGGCCGATCGGATGCGTTACCATGCAGCCGAATTGTTTGATCGAGGAGAACCATGTGGCGCCGAAGCCAACATGGCCAAGTTGCTGGCGTCGGAAGCGGCTTGGGAAGCGGCCAACGTGGCGTTGCAAACCCACGGCGGTTTCGGTTTTGCCGAAGAATACGACATTGAGCGGAAATTCCGGGAAACCCGTTTGTATCAAGTGGCGCCCATTTCCACGAATTTGATCTTGGCGTACATCGGCGAACACGTATTGGGTTTACCGCGTTCGTATTAATGGATATAGAAGTAATGTTAGAGAAGCCTAAGATGGTCGAATGCTGAAGAGGAGAAAAATCCAGCTGGAAAGGAGGGATCGAATGGGCAAGCCACTGAAAGGGATTACCGTTGTGGATGTGACCAACAACATTGCGGGTCCCAGTGTGACCATGGTCTTGGGGGATTTGGGGGCGGAAATCATCAAAATTGAACGGCCTGGGCGTGGCGATGACGCCCGCGGCATGGGACCTCACATCGGCGGGGAAAGCTGTTATTTTCTCAACGTCAACCGAAACAAGAAATCGGTGGTCATCGACATTCGCACCTCGGTCGGCAAAGATTTGGTCTATCGGTTGGTAGAGAAAGCGGATGTGTTTGTCGAAAACTTTCGCTATGGGAAAGCCGAGCAGCTCGGTTTCGGATACGAACGGCTGCGAGCGATCAATCCATCGCTCATTTATTGTACGATTTCCGCTTTTGGACAAAAGGGGCCGGAAAAGGAAAAGCCCGGTTACGACGGATTGTTGCAGGCCCGGACGGGTATCATGAAGGTGACCGGTGTTCCCGACGGCCCTTCGGTGCGGGCCGGAGTTTCCATACTCGATCAAGGCAGCGCCTTGTGGGCGACTATCGGAATTTTAGCTGCCTTGTACGAGCGCCAAACGACCGGGGTTGGTCAGCGGGTGACGACGTCGCTGTTCGAGACCGGCTTGTCGTGGATCGGTTACCATTTGCTTGCCTATCAGGCCACCGGCGAAGAACCGCAGAAAATGGGCGCGGGGCATGCGGCCTTTGCACCTTATGACGCGTACCCGACGGCAGACGAGGATGTACTGATCGGGGTGTCTAATGACGACTTGTTTGCCAAATTGGCCAAGGCGTTGGGACGTTTGGACTGGCTACAGGATCCGCGTTATGCCACCAGCCCACAACGAGTATGTCACCGGGCCGAATTGGACCAGGAGATCATCGCCATTTTGAAGACCAAACCATCGCAAGAATGGCTGGACCGGCTTGATGCAGCGGGGGTGCCTTGTTCCCGTGTGAACCGCATCGGCAGTTTGTTGGACGACCCACAAGTCGATGCGGTGGGCATGTTGCAGAAAGTCGATCATCCGGCAGCCGGGGAAATTCGCATCCCCCGCCTGCCCGTTCAATTGTCGGCATCGGAAGTGTCGGTGGATTCCCCTTCGCCTTTGCTCGGAGAGCACACAGCGGAAGTGTTGACGGAGAAATTAGGCATCAGTGCAGAGCAATTGGCAGAGTTGGAAATGCAAGGGATTATCCAAACCCGTCGCTCGCTTTTCATAAATAAAGCTGAAGTCGAGGACTGGTCAATTTTCCGAAGCAAGAGGTCTTGCGGAACCGAGAGGCCGAGGGAGAAGTAAGGTTACTGATTTCCCTTCCATCGTAACGTCGTAACGGGTTTTTCTGCGACATCCAGGTTCACTTCAAAAGGATTTGCTTGATTTCGAAAAAAAAGCCTGTAGCCCTGCACCATGAGGAGCTTTGGCTACAGGCGAAGGAGAGGGGGTTGCCCCTCTCCTTTGGCTTTATTACAGCTCTGCCGCCACTTCATCGATGGCATCGGCCAGGATGGATGTCAGGTCATCTACTTGTTCTTCGTTGATGATCAACGGCGGTGCCATGGCGATGATCTGCGAGCCGTGGATGGAAATGGCCCGGACAATGAGTCCCCGTTTCAACGCCGCTTCAGCGACTTTCAAGGCGATGCCGGCGTCGGGGTCAAATTGTTGATGCGTGTCCTTGTCGCGGACCAGTTCGATGGATGCCATGAGCCCCCGGGACATGACGTGGCCGACGATGGGCGAATGGTCCTTGATCGTTTCCAGCCGTTGGCGCAACAGCGCGCCCATCTGGGCGGCATTTTCCACGAGATTTTCCCGTTCGATGATGGCGATGTTTTCCAACGCCACCGCACAAGCGGTCGGATGGCCGCTGTAGGTGTATCCGTGGGCCATGACGCCATGGGACAAGTAAGCCAGTTCGGCGTGAAGCCGCTCACTGAGGACGACCCCGCCCAAGGGGACGTACCCGCTGGTGATGCCCTTGGCGACGGTCATGATGTCGGCCTGTACCCCTTCGTGTTCCATGCCGAACCATTTTCCGGTCCGGCCGAAGCCGGTGATCACTTCATCGGCGATGAGCAAAATGCCGTATTCGTCACAAATCTTCCTCACTTCTCGGAAATACCCGGGCGGCGGTACGATGACGCCGCCGGCGCCTTGGATCGGTTCCATGATGACGGCAGCCACCGTATCCGGCCCTTCTTTTTCGATCAACTGACGCAGACTTTCGGCGGCACAAGCATATTGGCAGTCGGGATAGCTTTTGTCCAGTTCGCAACGGTAGCAGTGGGGGGCCGGCGCATGCAAAAATCCTTCTGCCAAAGGGCCTGCCATTTCCCGAAACATCGGAATGCCGGTGGCGCTGGTGGAACCGAGGGCGATGCCGTGGTAGGCTTTGTTTCTGGCAATGATTTTATACCGTCCCGGTTCGCCTTTGAGTTTGAAATAGTACCGGACGAGTTTGAAGGCCGTGTCGTTGGCTTCCGAACCGCCGGAGGCGAAAAAGGTGACGTTCAAGTCGCCGGGGGCGATGGAGGCCAGTTTTTCCGCCAGACGGATGACCGGTTCATGGCTGAAGTTGTTGAACGAAGAGCTGTAGGCCAGTTTTTTCATTTGCGCCGCCGCCACTTCCGCCAACTCCCGGCGGCCGTGGCCGACGTTGACGTTCCAGAGGGAGGACAGGCCGTCGATGTACCGTTTGCCCTGCGTGTCAAACAAGTAAATGCCTTCTCCCCGTTCGACAATGAGCTTCGGGCCTTGTTGATAATGATCTTTGATGGAACTGGTCGGATGCAAATAGTATTTGCGGTCGGCTTCTTGCAATGACAGCGCGCTCATCGCATTTCTCCTCTCCATCGTGAAAGTGTTTTTCCTTATTTAGCTCGCCGGTTGCACGTCCAATTGGAACGCTTCGGCCACCGCCGGATTGAC
>PKQY01000080.1 GCA_017577895.1 Bacillota bacterium | reverse complement strand
CCTGGAGTCCATGAGACAACTAACCGGCAAAACTGTCCAGCCACTAGCACCTGCGGCAGTTTTACAGAAATAAGATCGCCTTTCTTTCTCTATAGCAGAATTTCCACCACTTGACGGGACACTATCAATCGAAGGGTTGAAAATTGAAAAGGAAGTAGGAATTTGAAACTGGGATGAAAGCCCTTATTCACGCCATCATGGGCCAGCGCATAAGCTAATCGCAGGTTAGGCAAATTCCAACCGGAGGTGTATGGGCTGTTGAACAGCTGGCCTTGGTGGGTTCCTGTTCCTTATTGGTTTCCGCAACCGAACGGGTGGTACTGGCAAGCGTATGCGACGCCGTATACCGGCAGGATGGCTCATCATACGCGGAATGTGCGGCATCCGCTGATTGAACTCAAGGACTACGGCGGTCAACCGTTTGTGGTCAATATTGAAGATGCCGCCGAACAGAATGCCAATTATCGGCTGGCTTTGTGGACGGGGAAACATTTGCAGGTGACGTTGATGAGCATTGAGGTCGGGGGCGACATCGGACTGGAAGTGCACCCCGATGTGGATCAGTTCATCCGCATCGAACAAGGCTGGGGACTGGTCCGGATGGGGGACCGGGAAGATCACCTGCATTTTGAACGGTATGTTTCCGAAGATGACGCCATCATGATCCCGGCCGGGACATGGCACAATGTGATCAACACCGGGCATATCCCTCTGAAGTTGTACTCCATTTATGCGCCGCCGGAGCATCCGTTCGGCACGGTGCACCGGACCAAAGCGGAAGCCATGGCTGCGCATCGAACATGATGGCCTCGGATAAATGTGGACATATAGTGGACAGGGGTGAGCGCCTGTTGACGGGATTCCCGAAGGAGCCGGTCAACAGGCGTATTTTTTTCTGATGCCTGATTTCATAATCTTTTGAAATCAAGGTAATTTTCTCTTTAAGAAAGATGCTGTAAAATTGATGTAATTTATCGTAGTACGGATGGTGAAGGCAAGATGGATGGTCGGGGTGCCGTTTGCCGATTTCTGTTGTTTTCCATGGCCATTGTCCTCTTGGGCGTCTTGAATGGATGTGCGCCATTAACCGAGCAGCCGATGGCGAAGGGCGGAGTGCTCGCACTGGACGATCTTTCTGAGAAACCGGCTACGCTTCAGGGAGAATGGGAATTTTACTGGCAGCAGTTGCTCACGCCGGAGGATTTTCGGAACGGCCGCGCTCCGCCACCGGAACATTTCATTTCATTGCCCCGCTCCTGGAACGGATATGTGTGGGAGGGACAAACCCTTTCGAGTGATGGCTATGCGACATTCCGTTTAATCCTGCAGCTCGATCAACAGGACATTGGACAACGGTTCGCGCTCCGGATGCCGACCATTTTCCATTCGTACAAGCTGTGGATCGACGGGCATTTGTCCGCCGAGGCCGGCCGGGTCGGCACGGACAAACCATCGACGGTGCCCAGCCTCGCCACCCGATTCGTGCCTTTCCAACCGCAAACCGATCAGGTGGAAATCATGATCCAAGTCGCCAACTTCCATCATGCGCGGGGAGGCATCACCAAACCGATCGAAATCGGGGACAGGGAAACGCTGTGGAAGAAAACGATCTTCAAGTACGTTGCTGAACTTTTCATGACGTCCAGTCTATTGATCATCGGCCTTTATCATTTGTTGCTGTATCTAAAGCGGCGGAAAGACAAGGCGCCGCTCTATTTTGGCTTGTTTACGGTCGGTTGGTCACTGCGCTCCCTGGTGGTCGGCGAGTTGCTTATGACGCAAATGTTCCCCGAATTCCCTTGGGAGCTACAGCTTAAGATCGAGTACTTGGTGCTGTATGGGGGAATGTTCATTTTTACGATGTACTTTTTTCATTTGTTCCATGAAGAAACCCCTCGCTGGCTGCGGACGGCATCTGGCGTGTTGGCGGTGGCGTTCAGCTTGTTGGTGATGGTGGCACCGGCCAAAGTTTATTCCAAGACCTTGATCGCTTATGAAATGATCGTCGCTGGCCATTTGTGTTTTTTCGTATATGCCATGTTTTTGGCGACGAAGCGGCGCAAAGAAGGGGCCGTTGTCTTTTTCATCGCTTCCGTCATTTTGGCGATGACTGCGTTGAATGATTTTTTGTATTACAGCGGGCGGGTTTTGGTCGGCAGTTTTTCTGTGTTGGGGATCCTTATTTTTACCTTTGCCCAGATGCATTTGCTGTCGTCGCGCTTTGCGCGGGCGGAAGCCGACGTCGAGCAGGTTGCCCAACAGTTGGCGGCCACCAACCAACGGCTGGTGGAGCTAAACAAAAATTTGGAACGGATAGTTCAGGAGCGAACCCGTGAATTGAAGATGGCCAATGAACAGCTCCGCCAGGCGTATGACCGTCTGCTGGCTGCAGAGGAAGGGCGGAAAAAACTGTTGGCTTATATCACCCATGACTTAAAAGGCCCTCTGTCCACCATGCTGGGATATGTGGAAGCGGTACAGGATAACATCAAGCCGGAAAAAAAACCCTGTTTATTTACAATACGTTCATGACCGGATCGTCTGGCTGGAGCGGATGATTGAAGACTTGTCGTTTTTGTCTCATTTGGAAACGCATCAAGTGCCCTTTACGATGCAACCGCTGTCCATCGAAGCCTTTCTGCGCGATTTTTGGTCGAAATTCGAGCCGGTCATTTGGGAAGCCGGGTTGCACAGCGAATTGCAAATAGCCCCGCCGCCTGGTTCCGGGCCGTCGGCCCCGCAAGTGTTGGCCGATCCGGTGAGGATGGAACAAGGGCTGTCCAATTTGTTATCCAATGCACTGAAATTTACGCCGCCGGGCGGCACCATCACGTTGTTTTTGTCTTACCGGGAAATGGACGGCCTTTTGTATGCGATCATCGGCCTGTCCGATACCGGCATTGGCATTCCGCCGGATCAATTGGAACAAATCTTTGAATGCCATTACAAGCGTTATCCGGCCGGCTTTGATTCGCAAGCCACCGGCAGCGGGCTGGGGTTGGCCATCACCAGGGAAATCGTTGAAACCCATAAAGGAAAAATTTGGGCAGAAAGCCAAGGTGCCAATGGCAGTACGTTTTTTATAGCCTTACCGGTCTTGACAGCTGACTAAAACTTCCACTACCCGATCGAACATGAGTTTGCATATAATAAAAGCAAACAGGTGTTCGAGGTGGGAGCATGATTCGTCAGCTGGAACGGTATCGCCGTCGCGGGAATCGGGTGGTAATGATTTATGTCGATCGGCTGGGCCGGTTCAGTCAGCGGGAAGTCGTCATTTTGTCCGTTGGCCCTCAGCGCATCACGGCCTACTGTTGCACGAAAAAAGGGATTCGGAAATTTGCCACCGAAAATATTTTGGCTGTCCTGCCGGCCAAGGGGCGTGTGTCATGAGCGACATTGTGGACCGGGGCAACAAGAAGTGGGTGTCGCTGATGATCCCCGAATTGCGGGAAGGCTTGCATCGGCTTTTCCAGGAAGAGATTCGTGAGCGGCCGGAGTTGGATGAGCAAGAAGTGGAACGGTTGAATTGGCTGCTGATAGAAGCTTTCCAGAACGGCCGTCCGGTGCAGATTCGGTATTGGGAGGATGGGGAGCGGGTCGTGTGCGGCCGCATCGCCGGAGTTGGGATGGGGACGCTCCGAGTCATGACCGCGGAGGGAAAAGTCGAAGTGCCGGTTAAACACATTGTCGACGTGCAGTAACCCCGGCGCCAGCAGACTCGATGCGGTGAATGTGCTGGAGGGCATGAAAAGCGTGCGGTTTTGCAGTATCCTATCATAGAAACAATCATGTCAAGAAAGGGGAAGACCGCATGCCGGCTCCTGTTTTTCTCTGCCACGGATCGCCGTATACCATTTTTGAAGAAAGCGACTTTACTCGGTTCTTGCGGCGTTTCGGACAAGAGAACCGTCCCGACGCCATTGTCATCTTTTCGGCCCACTTCGAGCGGGAAGTGACCACCATCGCGGCCACCGACGACGTGCATGAAATGGTGTATGACTACTACGGGTTTCCGCCCGAGTATTATCAGGTGAAATATCCGGCCAAAGGTTCGACGAAAGTGGCGGCCATCGTGGAAGAACGGTTCCGCCAGCACCGCATTCCCTATCGAAAAGAATACCGCGGACTGGATCACGGCGTTTTTCCCATCATGATGCACGCGTACCCGGAAGCCGACATTCCCATCGTCCCGGTTTCGGTGAACCCGTTTTTGCCGCCCCGGCAACAGGTTGCCATCGGAGAAGCGTTGCGGGGTCTGGAGGAAGAAGGCATTTTGGTCATCGGCAGCGGGTATGTGATCCACAACTTGTTCTTCTTTGAACCGGACAAAGATGCCCCGCCCCGGGAGTGGGCTGTGCAGTTTCGGGATTGGATCCGGGAGAAAGTGCTGGCCCGAGACATCGACGCGTTGTGTCAATACGAAATGTTGGCGCCTCATGCGGCGTTGGCCGTGCCTCGGGCCGAGCACTTCGTGCCGCTGTTGATCGCCCTTGGCAGCGGTTCGCCGGAGCGGCCGGTACGGGTGTTGTACGATACGATTGAACACGGGACGGGAAGCACCTTGAGTTTTCAGTTTTAAACTATATTTATAAAAATATATAAAAAGTATGTCAACAATTTTTAAGAATGATATTGACAAGCGTGATAGCGCTTCAGCCTGTAGACAAAGCTCCTTACGGAGAAGGTCTACAGGCTTTTTTTGTCGAAATCACATCAAGAAAACGCTTCTTGAGGTGTAGGTGAATGT